>JASFVU010000158.1:0-6525 GCA_050049665.1 Bacteroidales bacterium
CGGAAGCTGTTACTTATCAGTACAAACTTGAAGGCTATGATCTCGACTGGTCAGAGGTTACCACGGACAGATCTGTCGTTTATCCCCGCATTGAAGACGGAGAATATACATTTTTATTGAAATCTTACGGAACTGACGGGACAACAGATGTGACACCTGTCAGTTTTACCCTGAGAGTAAAACTGCCGGTCTGGAAAACCTGGTGGTTCATTACATTGCTGGTTATTATTTTAATTCTTTCTGTGGTTGTGATTATTAAGTACAGGGAGAGAAAACAAAAACAAATTCAGGAATACCTTGAGCAGCGTCTTGATGAGAGAACACGTGAGGTAGTAGAGCAGAAAGAAGAGATTGAGATTAAGAACAGGGACATTACGGACAGTATAAATTATGCACAACGGATACAATCCAGTATTCTGCCTCCTATAAAAAAACTTCAGCAAAACTTTTCGGGGTCTTTTATTTTCTATCAGCCCCGCGATATTGTCAGTGGTGATTTTTACTGGTTTGACAAGATCGGTAATAACAAATTCGTGATCGTTTGTGCCGATAGTACAGGCCACGGTGTTCCGGGAGCTTTCATGTCTATGATAGGCACTACGCTGATAAAAGACATCAGCATACGGGCTGAGGTTAATTCACCGTCTGAAATCCTTCGTTTCCTGGATTCGGAACTTCGCAGCACACTGAATCAGAACATTGAAACCAGTGATGACCAGTCCAACGACGGAATGGATATTATTGTATGTGAAATCGATGTCAAGACCAATTATATGCGGTATGCCTCAGCCATGCGGCCAATGATCGTTTACAGGGGTGGTGAGCAGATCTATATTAAAGGCAGCAGAAGTTCTGTCGGGGGGCATTATGACAAGGAAGACAAGATATTTAAAGATGAAGGGATCCAGCTCGATAAAGGAGATCTGATCTACATGTTTTCCGATGGTTATCCCGATCAGTTCGGCGGACCGATCGGAAAGAAATTCAAAATGGTCAGGCTTAAAAATCTTCTCAGGGATATTCATCAGAAGCCTATGGAAGAGCAATATGAATATGTAAAAAGCACCTTTAATTTGTGGAAAGAGGAATACGATCAGGTAGACGATGTACTTTTTATGGGCATTAAGATTTAATCTGATACTGGTTGCTGTATCAGAAATTCTGCATATCCCTATTTATATGCCCCGATTTTGAGCATATTCACTTCTTTTTCCGAGAGAAATCTCCATTTTCCCCTTGGCAATCCTTTTTTTGTTAAACCGGCAAAATATACCCTGTCGAGTTTTTTAATATCGTATCCGAGATGATTGAACAGTCGCCGTACAATACGATTTCTTCCCGAATGGAGTTCTA
The DNA here is from genome assembly GCA_050049665.1 of Bacteroidales bacterium. Lineage (GTDB taxonomy): Bacteria > Bacteroidota > Bacteroidia > Bacteroidales > UBA10428 > UBA10428. The sequence goes on from JASFVU010000158.1 coordinate 1,354, forward strand.
TGCCGATCTGTTTTTTATCTGAGTTGTCGATATAGTTTAAACCATCAGCAGAGATAACCCCGTCTTCCAGTGTGACACCTTTCAATATTTGCTGAAAATTCCCGTCAGATAACGATTTATTTAGTGTGACATGATATACCTTCACTTTATTATGACTCGGGTGGGTGAGCTTTTTTGTAAGTTCACCGTCATTTGTCAGCAGCAATACGCCGGTTGTATTTCTATCCAGTCTTCCGACCGGGAATATTCTTTCCTTGCATGCATTCTGCACCAGATCCAGGACGGTTTTTTTTGCAAAAGGATCACGCAGAGTAGTAATATAATCTTTTGGCTTGTTAAGCAGGACGTAAACCAATCGTTCAGATCTGATCCTTGCATTGTTATACCGGATATCATCTGTGGGCTTCACTTTGGTCCCGAGTTGAGTGACGGTTTTTCCGTTCACCCTGATCAAACCTGCTTTGATGTATTCGTCTGCTTCTCTCCGTGAACAAAGGCCCGAACCTGCAATGTATTTATTCAGCCGTATTTCATCGGGTTCTTTGGCTGTATCTCTGGATTTAACAGGTTTTCGGGGACTCCCGATACCTGTCTTCCTTTTTTTCTCGTTACCTCTGTATTTCTTATGTCCTGTACTACTCTTTTGCATGATAATAAAATCAGTTGACTTAATTCTTCCGGCTTGTTCAAATAGATTATTTTTGTTGTGCAAAAGTATATGAATTCTATACATTAAGAAAAGAAATATGACTCTTATTAAATCGATCTCAGGGTTACGCGGAACCATCGGTGGTAATCCTTCAGAGAACCTTACTCCTGTTGATATTGTTAAATTTACTGCTGGCTATGCAGGCTGGGTTAAAGAAAATACAGATAATGAGAATATTTCAGTAGTTATTGGCAGAGATGCCCGTGTTTCAGGTGAAATGTTGTCCGGTATCGTTTCTTCGACTCTTCAGGGTATGGGAATTCGTGTGATCGACCTGAATATGGCCACTACACCAACAGTAGAATTGGCAGTAACACATCTGAAAGCAGACGGAGGTATTATTCTTACAGCAAGTCATAACCCTGCTGAATGGAATGCATTAAAATTACTTGATCACAATGGTGAATTTATTTCTGCAGCAGATGGTGAAAGAATATTGGAATTGGCAGATAAAGAGGAATTCACATTTGTGAGTTATGATAAACTGGGCAGCTATTCCGTCAACAACGAGATGAACCCGATGCATATTCGGGCAATCCTGGATTTACCTTATGTAAATATTGAAGCAATAAAAGGATCTGACTTTACTGTTGCTGTTGATTGTGTCAATTCTGTTGGAGGGATTATTATTCCGGAGTTATTAAAGGCTCTGGGAGTTAATAATGTTTTTTGTCTGAATTGTAAGCCAAGCGGATTATTTTCACATAATCCCGAACCCCTGCCGGAGCATCTTACGGAAATATCTGATTTAATAAAAAATAAAGGTACAGATGTTGGTTTTGTTGTGGACCCTGATGTGGATCGACTGGCCATTCTTAATGAAGACGGCTCAATGTTCGGGGAGGAGTATACGCTGGTTGCTGTAGCCGATTTTATTCTCAGTCGGAAAGGAAAGGGGAATACGGTTTCGAATCTTTCTTCTACCAGTGCATTGCAAAATATTACCGAAAAACACGGGGGGACTTACAATACCGCTGCTGTCGGAGAAGTCAATGTTGTTGCCAGGATGAAAGAAACAGGAGCGGTCATAGGAGGTGAAGGTAACGGTGGTGTGATTTTACCGGATCTACATTACGGGCGGGATGCCCTTGTTGGAATTGCGCTGTTTTTAACACAACTGGCAGAATCGGGGAAGAAGTGTTCGGAACTCAGATCAGAATACCCGGACTATGTAATTTCAAAAAATAAGATTGAACTGACACCTGATGTTGATATTGACAGAGTTTTGAAGGAGATAAAGAAGAAATACAGTCAACAGCCTGTCATTGACATTGATGGTGTTAAAATACATTTTGAGAAAGAATGGGTACATTTGCGTAAATCAAATACCGAACCGATCATAAGGATATATGCAGAAAGCACCGATGCCGAAAAGGCATCCGGGCTGGCTGACAATATTATCCGGACCATTCGGTCTTTAATGGAATGAAAGTCATTCCAGGTACTTACCTGATTATTTTTCAGATCTTCCGCTAATTAAATTTGGTCGTTTTGAAATAAGGAAAGATTATAATCGGGGATTGGATTTGCTTCAAATTTTTTCTAAGGAAAATTTAGTTATATTTGCGCCACTGCTGAAATCGGAGATTAAAAATACAGTAACATATTAAAAATTAGATAGAAATGCGAAACAAAGGAGCTATTTTGACATTGGTAATTGCTCTGACACTTGTATGTATATATCAACTGTCATTTACTTTCGTAGCACTGAATATCAATAACCAGGCGAAAGAATATGCAAATGGTGATCCTGTTAAGATGGAAAAATACCTTGACAGCCTCGCAAATGAGGATGTTTTTGATATTCTGATCAACGAATTCACTCTTCGTGAAGTTCAGGAACGGGAAATAAATTTCGGACTTGATCTTAAGGGAGGGATGAACGTAATCCTTGAGATATCCACCATCGATGTAATCCGTTCGCTGGCAAACAACAGTACAGACACAACGTTTGTACAGGCCCTTGCTCTGGCAAAGCAAAACCAGAAGAAAACGAACAAAGACTTTATTACCTTATTCGGAGAGGCTTTTGAAGAAATTGATCCGGGTGCCAGTTTGTCCGCAATATTTACGTCCCAGGAATTGCGTGACCGGATAAAACCCGGAACTCCCAATGATGAGGTTCTTGATATTATCAGAGATGAGGCACATGGCGCAATTGATAATGCATTCAATATTATCCGTACAAGAATTGATCAGTTCGGGGTAACTCAGCCAAACATTCAATACCTTGATACGAGGGACAGAATTCTTGTAGATCTGCCGGGAGTAAAGAATAAAGACCGGGTCAGAAGACTTTTGCAGGGTACGGCAAACCTTGAATTCTGGGAAACTTTCGATAATGCCGAACTAATTCAGAATCTTTATGCGACCGATGCCATGGTAAAAGAATACCTGGCCACAAGAAAAAAGCATAAAGAAGCTGATACTACCCGTGAGATAGCTGCTTCCACAGAGAAAACCACAGCTAAAAAAGATACTTCCGGATCGTTATCACTGATGGAGCAGATAAAAAGCGATACTACACTGGGAGATACGTTGCAGCATAGCATAGAAGAAACCTATCCGTTGCTGAGTATACTAAGGCCTATGCAGGACCCGCAGACACGGCAGGCTTATCCCGGAGCTGTAATTGGAATTGCCCGTTTAAAAGATACTGCGAAGATTAACTTCTACCTTGAACTGGCAATGGAAAAGAAAATGTTTCCACGGGAAGTGAGATTTATGTGGTCGGCTTTACCGGATATGGATGAAAATAAAAAGCCGACAGACCGTTACCGGCTTTATGCTATTAAAGTCAGGAGTCGTGACGGGAAGCCGCCACTCGATGGCGAGGCAGTTGTTTCTGCCAGCCAGGAATTTGATAATGCGAGCGGATATGCTTACGTGCTGATGAATATGAATGCCGAGGGGACTAAGAAATGGGCTCATATTACCAAAGAAAATTTGAAAAGGGTTATTTGTATTGTAATGGATAACAAGGTTTATTCCGGACCGACGGTCCAGAGTGAAATTACAGGAGGCAGCTCCCAGATAACCGGAAACTTTACAATAAATGATGCCCAGGATCTGGCAAATTTGCTGAAATCAGGTAAGTTACCTGCTCCCGCACGGATAATTCAGGAGAATGTCGTTGGGCCTTCCCTTGGAGAAAGGGCAGTTCGTGAAGGATTAAGTTCATTTATAATCGCGTTTATTATTGTACTCTTCTATATGGTGTTTTATTACAGCAGGAGAGCGGGTCTGGTCGCTGATATTGCCCTGCTGGCAAACATGTTTTTTATAGCGGGAGTATTAGCCTCTCTGGGAGCATCACTTACCCTTCCGGGGATTGCAGGTATCGTACTGACAATAGGTATGTCGGTAGATGCAAATGTGCTTATCTATGAGCGGATCAGAGAAGAAATGGCTGCGGGGAAAGGAGTCAGGATGGCGGTATCCGACGGGTATAAAAATGCGTATTCAGCGATAATCGATGCAAACGTTACGACACTGATCACCGCAATTATACTTTACATATTCGGTACGGGCCCGATCAAAGGTTTTGCAACAACATTATGGATTGGTATTTGTACTTCACTGTTCAGTGCCATTTTTATTACGAGATTGATCTTTGAACGGCAGTTGAATAAAAACAAAGACATCACTTTTGCCACTAACCTTACGAAAGATGCATTCAGAAATGTAAAGATCAATTTCATTGACAAACGCAAGTTCTCCTATGTGCTTTCCTTGGCCATCATCCTGATCAGTATAGGATCACTGGTAATACGCGGACTTGATACGGGAGTTGATTTCACAGGCGGCAGGAATTATATAATCAAATTTGATCATCCTGTTGAAAATCGTCATATAGCGGATCTGTTAACCGAACAATTTGGTGAGACACCAAAAGTGATCACATACGGTTCGGATGATCAGGTAAGAATTACAACCCGGTATAAAATTGATGAAGAAGGTACGGAGATTGATGAAGAGATACAGCAATTGATATTCAACGGACTCAAACCAACGCTTGATGGCGATGTTGATTATGAGACATTTTACGATGAATACTGGCAGAGTAATCAGAAAGTGGGGCCAACCATTGCGGATGACATAAAGAGACAGGCAGTTGTGGCAATATTTTTAGCGCTTGTATTTATGTTTATTTACATCATCCTCCGGTTCAGGAACTGGCAGTCGGGTCTCGGTGCCATATCCGCATTGGTTCACGACTCATTATTTGTGTTGGGTATTTTTTCACTTTTTTACGGTTTTATGCCGTTCTCACTTGAGATCGATCAGGCATTTATTGCAGCGATCCTGACGGTGGTCGGATATTCGATCAATGATACGGTTGTGATCTTTGACCGGATAAGAGAATATTTAAGACTATATCCGAAGAGAGACCGGAAGGAAATTATGAATCTTGCACTGAACAGTACCTTAAGCAGAACATTCAGTACATCATTCAGTACCTT
>JASFVU010000160.1:0-6507 GCA_050049665.1 Bacteroidales bacterium
AAACAACGGATTTATTTCAAGGAAAGCACATCCTGAAATACCACCAAAAGTAGAATATAGTCTAACAGATTTTGGCAGAACGCTTATTCCCTTGCTTACTGAAATTGCATGTTGGGGTCGTTCTGTGGGTGAAAGAAAAGGTTCTTTACTCAAAATCAATCAGATTAAAAAATCTGAATGTGATTTATCAAACAACTGTGTTTGCCGGAACTTATATCTTCGATTGAATGATAATAAAACTAAATATTAGTGCTTTATGATTTTTTTTGTTATTATTTCGTCTTTTAATTCTATTCTAAAGAAATACAATCCATCCGGGATTTGAGAAATATCAATTGAATTGCTATTTAAATCTCCATCCAATATAATATTCCCTTGAAGAGTAAATATTGCATAACTTACGTTTTCCATATTTCCTGTATATTTTATGTAAACCATATTATTTGCAGGATTTGGAAAGATAGTTAGTTCAGTATCTACTGAGCTTATATTATGTATTCCTGTGGGCTTAAGCCCCTCGATGAATGAAGCTGATACCCATAAAATCATTGATTTGGATTCATCTCTTTTTGTAAACAAAAGATAATTATTATCCGGAGTTACTCTGGGAGCAAATTCCCAATATTCGGAATTGATTTTTGAACCTAAATTGAGTGGTTCTGTCCATTCATTATTTATATTATAGCTTATATATAAATCCCCTTCGCCAAACTGATCTGGTCTGTCATATGAGGTGAATATCATATAACTTTCATCCGGGGCGATATAAGGTTCTCTGTCATTAAAATCGTTGATTGGGCTCTGTAATTTTTCAACCTGATCATAATATCCGTCTTTTTTTATTGCCCTGTAGATATCAAAACTCCGGCGAGAGAAAAAATATATAGTTCCATTAAGCGAAACAGATGGTGAAAACTCAGGGGAACCGGAGCTTACCGGAGAACCTAATTTAATCGGGTTCCCCCAACTATCCCCTGCTTTTTCAAGCATCCATAAATCGGCTGTACTTGTAATATAAGTATAGATAAGGTTATTTCCATCAGGTGTAAAAGACGGATCCCAGATACTGCCACTTACGAAGTCGGCTTTCTGCGGATCGATCCACTCATCAGTTTCAATTTTAGTGTAATACAAATTACAATAGGCCCAATCACTGGTAGTAACAGTAAAACAAAATTCATTTCCATCCGGGGAAAAGCTTCCATGCTGATTGTATCTGTTGGGAAGGGAGATAATATCAGGAGCAAAAACAATTGCTGAATCACCTGGAGGAGTTTGTCCGAAATAATCAATCCCGGTAACCTGACCTATGCCATCTAAAAAAGACAGAAAAGCAAAAAGTATGATGTGTATCGTTTTCATGATTGTTGGATTTGTGTGATGAATACTTAATATGGGTGAAAAATAGTATATTGTATCGAAAATGATGTACTTAATCATGATTCGAAACACTTTTTTCGTAAAGGAGAGGTCTATGGATTAAGTTTAAGGTATTCTCCCGGAGTTAAACCGGTATTCTTTTTAAATGCATTATAAAAACTGGATCTGGAATTGAAACCTACGGCATATAAAATCTCTGAGATGTATTTTTCATTTTTATATTGGCCTTTCATTAGCTTTTTACTTTTCTCAACCCGGTAAGTATTAATAAGATCATTAAAGTTCTTATTTGCATATTCATTTATTATCTGTGATAAATGTTTTGCTGATATTCCTGTCTCTTTTGCTAAACTGCTTAAAGAAATATCAGGGTTCAGAAAAGGTTCTTTTTCTTCCATGTATGATAAAAGAAATCTGGTTTTTGATTTTTTTTCTTCTGCTGTCAATAAGGAGTTCCTGTATTTTGTTTTTTTTTGAAAAATCTCAGGATTACTTAAGGAGAAGAACCATAGTATATTAATTAAAAAGAAAAAGACTAAGAAATACATATTGTTGGTACTCGGACATACATTATAATTTTTGCCAATATCCCAATACAGGAAAAAATGCAACTTAAGTAACCAGAGGGCAATGAATAAAACCATAAAGATCCCCAGCCAAAATTTATGTGGCTCTCCTTTGGATAAAAAAATATCTTTAAATTTTGTATGATGATATTTTAGCATAATGATGGCTAATAGTAAATAGCCAATATTTTGAAGTAGTATGAATCCGCTTGATAAATAGGTTAGTGGTGTGTCCCAAATAACAAATTCGTTTATTGAGTTGAGCTGAACGATAAAGTACACTGAAAAGAAGATATATGGAATAAAATGGAAAAGACCTGTTGTCGAGAAAGAATTCTTTTGATTAAAGACTGACAAGATATAAAAATAGACCAATGGGCCAAGAATGAATGCTGTTTGACGAAGTAAAAATATTTGTTTATGATACAGCATAAACTTTGGCCATATACCCATACTTGTAGTAAAAATTGAGAGTATTAAAAGTGCAAAAACAACAAGAATACATGCCAGAATTATATTTCTAAAAGCTCTGTGCTTTTTGGTTGTGAATATAACAGTTGCAAGAAGCAATGATTGAAAGATCGATATTAAACTAATAATGCGAAATATATCTAATATCATAATGAGTAACTTTTTAAAGTTTTAACTACAGTTCAATACACTTAGTCAAAAAGGCTTGCGTACCTTAAGATAAACGAAGTCGTTGTTCCGTTGGGGAACGGAACGAAACAGGTGGCTGACAGTTGATACTATTGACAGCCTGCCAGTCAAACAGGTGCGCTTCCGGGATCCGCCAATTGCGCGGCGAAACCAAACATCCTTTTATTGTCGACTTAACTAGTGTGTTGATTCCTAAGTTAACTTACTAAAATATACTGTATAAATCAATATGTATCATCTATTTAAATATAAATAATAAGTTAGCTAATTAAGTAATCATGACACTAGTAACGTCTTCCTATTTCAAAGACCTCCAGGTCTTTCACCCTGCCGGAATCAATGATAAATTTAATAACAGTACTCACTTTATGCAACCCGGTTTTCCCCGCTGCTCCTGGATTTATATGCAGCAGGTTGTTTTTCTTATCGTTTTGTACTTTCAGGATATGGGAATGTCCTGCAATAAAAATATCAGGCGGATCATTTGTTATGATCTCCCTGACCGACCGGTCATATCGCCCGGGATATCCCCCGATATGTTTTATCATGACATCCATTCCTTCACAATCAAAGCGTTGGATTTCCGGTACCAAGAGCCTGATCTTTTGTCCGTCAATATTTCCGTAAACCGCTTTTACAGGTTTTTGGCTTTCAAGGGTTTCCAGCACTTCAACTGTACCTATGTCGCCCGCATGCCAGATCTCATCACAATCCTTAAAATAATCCCGGATGCGTTCATCAAGGTATCCGTGTGTATCCGAAAGTAATCCGATCTTTTTCACAGGCTTATTTTTTATCAGGTATCCGGAAACTGTTAACCTTGTTACTATTTCAGGATATAAGGGATCAATTCACTGAAATAACTAATTTTGAACAAAGATTAAAAATTTATGCAATTATTCTATGCTCCTGATCTGACAGGCAGCAAATATTCACTTAGCGTAGAAGAGTCGAAACATTGTCTGAAAGTGCTTCGTCTGAAGCTGGGAGATCGTATTTCTCTCACTGACGGGAACGGGAATTTGCATGATGCGGTCATCGAAGGTCAGGAAAAAGGAAGGGTTTTACTGGATGTTGTAAAGACCATCCCGGAATATGGAAAAAAAGATTACAACATACATATGGCCATTGCCCCGACAAAAAGCAATGACCGGTTTGAATGGTTTGTCGAAAAGGCTACTGAAATAGGAGTTGACGAAATAACCCCATTCATTTCGGAACATTCCGAAAGAAGAAAGATACGCGAAGACAGGATTGAAAAAGTGATCATTGCTGCCATAAAACAATCTGGAAAAGCGTATAAGCCGAAATTAAATCCCCTGATCAGGTACCCGGACTTTTTTCAAAGAGCATTTCAGCAGCCGGGTCTTTATGTAGCTCATTGCCACGATAAGGAAAAACATACACTTGCCGGGGACTATATACCCGGAAACGATGCCGTGATCATGATCGGTCCGGAAGGAGATTTTTCTGAAAAGGAAATCGAAATGGCATTGAAAAACAGGTTTAAACCTGTTACCTTCGGAGATGCCAGGCTAAGGACTGAAACGGCCGGAATAGTGGCATGTCACACAATTTTTCTGTTAAATCAAAACAAATAACCAGCACCATGGATATAAACCCGGATAAATACAAGGACAATAAGGCTGCACTCTCATTTTTGAAAGGGCACAATTGTGCCCAGTCAATTGTTTCCGCTTTTGGAGAGCAGTTTGGATTGAGCGAAGAACTGGGGTTGAAGCTGGCAACTGGCCTGGGTGCCGGTATTAATTATCAGGGAAAAACATGCGGAGCTGTCGCAGGCGCCTTTATTGTTCTGGGCTTGCGTTATGGCGTGAATAATGAGACCGATATTGAAGGGAAAGAACGATTACGCAATATGCTGGATAAATTTTCAGAAGGCTTCATTCAAAAATACAATTCACTGGAGTGTAAATCAATTCTTGGAAAGGATGTCAGTAATGAGAAGGAACTTGAAGAATTGCGTGAAAAAAATGTCTTCAGGGAAATTTGCCCGCAGTTTGTCGCTACAGCTTCTGAACTGATTGAAAACTTACTGAAAGAATAAGTGGTTAAAGCGTGATATTCTCCGTGAGAATTGCTTAAAATAAAAACAAACCCTTTGTTTTAAGGTTACCCGTAAGAAACAAAATAAATACTACAATGAAAAGAATATTATTTCTGGTATCAGTAATTTATATTTTATTTTTGTCCGGTTTAAATGCCCGGACCGTTGACTCGACCTCAAAAGTGATCCTGGCAAAAGATACAGCCTGGAAAGCCGGGGCGACCTTATCAGTGACCTTCTCTCAGGCGTATTTTGAAAACTGGTCGGCAGGGGGTGAAAGATCCTATTCGCTCAACAGCCGGGGAAGTGCGTTTGCAAAGTATGAACTGAAGAAAGTAATGTGGGAAAATACCCTTGACCTTGCCTATGGATTTACCGAGCAGCAGAGCACGGGATTCAGGAAAAATGACGACCTGGTTGAAGTAACATCAAAGTTTGGTTACAGGGCATCCAAAAAGTGGTATTACAGCGCAGTCCTGAACGTAAAAAGTCAGTTTTCCGCGGGTTATGATTACAAACAGACCCCGGCGGATACGATCTCGGATTTTCTTTCTCCTTTGATCGTCAATTTTGCTTTGGGTATGGACTGCAAGCCAAATAAAGCATTTTCAGCCTTCCTGTCGCCTGTGAACCTTAAGTTAATTTATGTCGGTGATACGGTTTACAGCAAAAGGAATTCCATTGATGCCGGGGAGCACCTGAAAACCGAGTTTGGATTTATCGCGAAGATCAATTATCGAAAAAAACTGCTTGATCATGTTGATTTTCTTACCAAGCTCGATGTTTTCTACGATTACCTTAACACCACGATTACCCTTTATGATGGCAGTGAAAGACTGAAATCACCCTATATCAGCTGGGAGGTACTTATCAATGCTAAGATATGGAAAACCATATCTGTTAACCTGAATACTCACCTGATATACGATGAGAATTACCGTGAACTTGATGAGTCGGGGAATGCAAAAGATCCGAAAATACAGTTTAAGGAAGTATTCGGAGTAGGGGTGGCTTTAAAATTCTGATTGTTCCGGCTGCTGAAAAATCCGGTTGCTTGTCTCAGGCAGGGGGACACCTTCATTTTTCCAAAAGAGCAAAAAAATGTGGTGTGTTGAGTTTTTCTTGAGGTTTTGTTGAGTTATTGATGAGTTTCCTGTTTTTATAACTGATTTGTTAATTCGTAGTTTTACATCAGTAAAAAAATATTGGGCGGCTTTACAATTGTTTATATCCTCTGATATTTTATCGATTCTTAACAATAAAAACTGACTTAAATTTTTTAATTTGTCCCGCAAAACGTAATCAGTTTAATAAATGAAATTAATGAACCCTGAAGGGCTCAACGGAGTCAATTAAACAGGCTAAATTTTTCAGCATGACAGACAATAAAATTCTTGCAACGATATGGATGGTATCGTATATATTAGCGTTTTTTTCCTGTACACAGACAGATATGGATAAACCGGACCTCGACATGAAAGTGGATTCTTTACTTGATCTGATGACGATCGAGGAAAAGATCGGGCAGACATACCAGGTAAGCGGAACCGGACCTGAAATTGAAGAACAAATAAAAAAGGGGGCAATCGGTTCTGTTTTGAATGTAGTGGATCCGGAGGAAATAAACGGGATCCAGCAGATAGCCATGGAAGAATCAAGGCTTGGTATTCCTCTTATTGTCGGCAGGGATGTCATTCATGGTTTCAAAACGATCTTTCCGATCCCTCTTGGACAAGCGGCAACATGGAATCCTGAACTGGTGGAAAAAGGAGCTTCCATAGCGGCTTCGGAAGCGGCGAGTGTGGGGATTCGCTGGACTTTTGCGCCTATGCT
>JASFVU010000161.1:0-6501 GCA_050049665.1 Bacteroidales bacterium
AGGATCGGTAGTGGCATTAACAGTACTTATCCCCCTGATCCGCACAATTGCTTCCGCACCGGGGCGACCGGAAGAGTTCAGTACCTGAACACCCGTTACTTTACCCTGCAATGCCTGGTCAAAGCTGGCAATGGCAGACTGCTCTATTTCCTCAGCTTTGACAAGTCCTACAGAACCCGTAACAGACCCTTTTGCTTTTGTTCCGTAACCAACGACAACAATTTCATCGAGGGTCGTGGATTCGACATCCAGAGCCACATTAATGGTGGTCTGACCGCCTACCGGAACTTCCTGTGTTTGCATACCCACAAAACTGTATACAAGAGTAGCATCGGAAGGTGCACTCAGCGAATAATCACCGTCGATATTGGTGGAAGTACCTGTTGTGGTCCCTTTCACCGTAACGGAAACTCCGGGCAGACTGCTGCCATCTTCCGCACTGGTTACCTTCCCGGTAATTTGTATGTCTTGTGCAAAGGCATTAAAACCTAAAAATGACAGACATACAATAAAGATTGTAATTCTTTTCATACATGGAGATTTTGATTTATAAATAGGATTAAATTAAGTTGATTATTGAAACACATGTTCATTGTGTTATTGCGTTCCCAAATCTAAAAAAAAATATTATAAAAAAAAACCTGGAATAATGAATTAACTTACTTAATTCCAATAGAATAGAATATTTAAATAAAACAAATGTATAAATATACATTTCTTAATGTGCCCTCACCATTTTTTCCCAACCACATCCTGGTTCTTCGATCCTTATCCTGTTCTGAAATTGTCTTTTCGGAAGTTGTTAATATACAATTTATAATGATTTGATCTTATCTTAACTTCCTGTCCTGATATGGAGGTTAACAGGGGAAAGAATATTTCCTGTTTACCGGATCGGCCTTTTATATTAATTCATGGAATCTGTCCGGGGAGTAAAATTTTCCGGCAAACGAATTTTTCCATTATTTATTAACCTTATCCGAAGGTACTATTTACTCTATAATCAAATGATCAGATTTAACAGGAAAGAGACCAATATGCCCAGATAGTTTCCTGCGGCATAACCGATAATCCCCACAGTCAGTCCGCTAATAACCACTTCTTTGTTTTTTAATGCGCCGGCCACCATCGGGACAAAAGGAGGCGAACAGATAAGTGCCGTAGATGTGATCATGAGCGTATCGGCGTCAACCTTGTATAGTTTGCATAATAAGGTATGCAGCAACAAAGAACCAAAAATAATAATCGTAATCAGTGAAATCAAAGCACCTGATATATCAATAAGTCTCCTGTAATTTGCCATGGAGGCTACCGCAATACTGAATACAAGGATAAAATACATGCCCAGTTCAAAGGTCTTCTCAAGATTGTTAACAGCCGGTATCAGCGATGCAAAAATACTAAGGGTGGTAATTGTCAGCACAACAATCAGCATTTGATCAGATCCCCGGACGATCAGGGTTGTAGAACCGGCAATGCCAAATATCAGGACAGAAAGAAAGAGAGCAAAAAGCAAATTCAGCATGGTTTTTCTTCTGAATATACCTTCGTATGCATTTTCAGTAAACGAGATATGGTTATAAAGTGCTGAATCTTCTTTGTAAGGGTAAGGAAGCATAAACTTCCGGAAAATGGTTTTCCCTATGGAAACCAGAAAGACCAGATACATCAGAGACGGGATCATATCATAAGTATGCACTTTCAGATAAGTTTCGGCATCAACGCTTAACATGATCTTCAGAGCAGCAAGGTTGGGTGTACCTCCTGAATACAAACCGACCAGCATCCCTCCTATCTTGGACAGATCTTCAATTCTGTTTCTGTACGCAACCGTTACAACACCCACTACAAGAACAACTGATACCATCGATAAGATCATCGAAGCAGCTGTTTTCCCCGCCATTCTGAACCAGCCTTTAATGTTAAGCGAAAACAAAAGTAAAGGAAGAGCGAGGGGTATTGTTATTGTCAGTATCAGATTTTGCAGGTGACTCACCTTAAATGCAGTAACATCGTCGGCACTGATCAGCCCCCTGTTGAACAATTCGGTAATATCGGACAGGTTCACATTATCATTGTTTGCCAGGTAACCGGTAAGGTATTGTCCGGCCGAAGGAAAAAGTCCGATATTTCCAATAAACAAACCAAGGCCATAGGCAATTATAATGGCTCCAATGCGATTGGCCAGCTTGCTTTTTCCGGTAATGAAAATGATCAGAACAGGGGAAAGAAAAAAAAGAAGAACAAGGATCAACTGGATCTGCATGGTACGGAATTTACAGCAAATATAAAATTTACCCGTAAATATGCACCGGGGACACTATTTCAGTACAACCCTCTGATAGGCATCGAGGATCTCTTCGGGCTTTTTTTGTTTCCTGAGATAATCCTCAAATTCTTCCGTTTCTTCGGCATACAGGATCAATGCGGTATCCAAACACGGAAGGAAAAAATCCCTTGCGGATTCCGGATCCATATCTCCTTTTTTTATTTGTTTTTTAAAGTGCCTGTTCAGTTTTTGAATGGAATTAAAAATGACTGGTTTAAGAACAATGGTCCTGTTACTCGGGGAAGCAGGTGTCCCTGCTTCAACGTAAGTATACCTGTCCTTAAACAGTACCATTTTTTTCGCCACTTCCATACCCATCAGGGGATCCCTGATGTCTTTATTAACGGAAGAGACATCGAGTGCGCTTTGGTTATCGGCAAAAATAAATTCTGTTTTTTCCTGGGAATAAACCGATGACACGAACACAATCATAACCCAGATTAGCATGCTATATCTCATCTTCTGTTTTATTAGATTTTTCCAATATTTCAACCTTACAATTGAAAATAGCTCCTTCCTATCCCGAATACACAGGATAAGCAGTTTTCACAGAATTGATTTTTTGGTGGGTTTGAAAAAAGGGTACTTACTTATTATTGCAATAAGTAGCAATTTGAACCGAATATTAGCTTACTAAGCTGATTTTTTTACCGGTCAATCTCCTTCCTCAAGACATTTCCTGAAACTTTTGTCATACTGGGTCATGGCTTTCAGGCTCATTCCCATGCTTGAGAACCCTCCATCATGAAAAAGATTCTGCATGGTGACCTTCCTGGTCAGATCAGAAAATAATGTAACACAATAATCCGCACAATCTTCTGCCGTTGCATTTCCAAGAGGAGACATCCTGTCGGAAAAATCCAGTAGCCTGTCTATTCCTTTCACCCCGCTGCCTGCGGTAGTTAAAGTGGGAGACTGGGAAATCGTGTTTACCCGGATCTTTTTATCACGTCCATAGATGTAACCAAAACTGCGTGCTATTGACTCCAGTAGAGATTTGGCATCCGCCATATCGTTGTAACCATAAAGTGTTCTCTGTGCTGCCACATAGGAAAGCGCTACCACGGATCCCCAATCGTTTATGGCATCCAGCTTTCTGCATACATGCAAAACTTTATGAAATGAAAGTGCCGATATGTCAAGGGTTTGCTGATAATAATCGTAATTCAATCTATCATATGTTAACCCTTTTCGTACATTTGGGGACATACCAATGGAATGAAGAATAAAATCTATTTTACCTCCGTATTTTTCCATGGTTCCTGAGATAAGCACTTCCAGTTCCTCCACATTTGTCGCGTCGGCAGGGATTACTTCTGTTTTACATTTTTTTGCAAGCTCATTCAGTGTTCCGAACCGTAAAGCGATGGGTGTGTTGGTCAGGATGAAATCTGCTCCCTCCTCATAGGCCCGCTCGGCTACTTTCCAGGCTATAGACATCTCATTGAGGGCTCCGAAAATGATCCCTTTCTTACCGGTTAATAAGTTGTATGCCATATTCAGAACAATTTATTTTGCAGCGAGCAAAGATACTGCAAGTTATATAAAGTCAAAATCTATTTAGAACAATTTTAAATTACCTGATAGTATAATAACCCGTAAATGATCTTATTGTTGATTGAGCAGAACTTTTGCGTTTTCAATTGCGGCTTCACTAACCGCATCACCACTTAGCATTTTAGCTATCTCATGGAGGCGCTCCTCATCATCAAGCCGTTTTATATAAGTCATTGATTTATCGTTATCCGTTGCTTTGTATACAAGGTAATGATGATTTCCTTTACTTGCCACCTGGGGAAGATGGGTAATGTTGATTACCTGCATGTGAGAGGACATCTCCCTGATCAGGTTACCGACTTTATCTGCAATTTCTCCCGATACCCCGCTGTCAATTTCATCGAAAATAATTGTCGGCATACCAAAAGAATCTGAGATCAGGTATTTAACAGCCAGCATCAGGCGTGACAATTCACCTCCCGAAGCCACTTTGGCGACAGGCTGAACAGGAATGTTCTTATTCGCAGAAAAAAGAAATTGTATCCTGTCCATTCCGGATTCTCCGGCGCCGGTCATTTCATGATGAACGGAAAACTGCACATTCTTCATGCCCAGATCAAGCAACAGGGACAAAACCTTATGCTCAAACTCCTCAAAAATTTTTGTCCTCTTCCGGGATAGTTCCGTTGCCAGTTTATTGATCAGCTCTTCCTTCTTTTTCAATTCCGCGGAAAGCTTATTCAACTCAAAATCACCTGATGTATATCTCTGAAGTTTCCTGTCCAGGTCAATCCGGATATCGATGAGGTTTTGTATTGTATCTGTCTTATACTTTCTCAAAAGTGAATAAAGCAGATCCAGGCGGTCGGAAATTACCTGCATCCTTTCCGCATCAAAATCTATGTTCCCGTTTTGTGCGGAAATTTCACCTGCAAGGTCTTTGAGTTCAATATAAACCGATTGCAGCCGTTCTGCCAAGATCCTGGCCCCGGGCATATGGTCACTGATCTTCAACAAGGAATCCGATACGGATTTCATTCCCGGCAATATTCCTGTTTCATCATGTTCCAGATAATCTGATGTATTTGCAAGGGTTGTTTTTATGTCTTCGGCATGGTTGATCAGTTTGTATTCGGCTTCAAGATTATCCAGTTCATTTTCTTTCAGTTCCGCTTCACTTAATTCGGTAAACTGATGCGATATGAAGTCAAGGTTTTCTTTATCTGCATGGTAGGATTCACGGGCCTGGTAGTACTCTTTTTTCAACTCCCTGTATTCGGTAAAAGAAGTCCGGTATTCCTTAAGAAGAGGCAATGTACCGGCATATGAATCGATCATGTGAAGCGTAAAAGCCTCATCATTCAGCAACAGGTTCTGATGCTGGGAATGGATGTCAACCAGCAATAATGCCAATTCCTGCAATACATTCAAATTCACAGGAGTGTCGTTGATAAAAGCCCTGCTTTTCCCGCTGCTGGCTATTTCCCTGCGGATTATACTTTCATCCGAATAATCCAGGTCGTGTTTTTTAAAAAAATCTTCCAGATCATATCCCTTGATACGAAATGTGCCTTCCACAAAACATTTGCGGTGTTTATCCTTGAGTACAAAAGTATCTGCCCTCTTACCCAAAATCAGACCCAACGCACCGATCAATATGGATTTACCCGCGCCGGTTTCACCTGTTATAATAGACAACCCTTCGTGAAACTTCATTTCAAGCTTATCGATCAAAGCATAATTTTCAATGGCTATTGAAGTCAGCATACATCAATCTCTTGGCAAAACAAAACTATGGATTTCTGCTAAGTTGATCCACCGATACCCCGGAATTTCTTTAAACATCTTATCAAACGAAAGCGGTTGATTATTTCAGGGGCTCATATTTTGAAACATTGGCCGGATCGATCTTCACCATAACATTGAAAATACGACGTTTATCCTCCATTGAAGCATCAGCAAAAATATCCGTTATTTCGGTAGCTTTAGATTCAAGCAGCACCTGAAAAAAATGCATAAACGGATCCGGTTTGGAATTGTAGAACTTTTCCAGATCGATAATTGCTTCCTTAATGGTCATTCTGGCACCCTCAATGGATTTGTCCATCATATCAAGACCCAGTCGGTGATATTGATAATTAAAAGTTCTCAGCGGCTTATAGTCCTGATCCAGGATATTATTGATCAACCAATACCTGTTGTCTCTGCCTCTTGCATCGGATGCCCTCCAACCTGATTTCCCCGAAGACTGGGCATTGTTTACGATCTTTTCCGCCTTTTCGAAATAGGGAGTTCCTCCTTCCATTGAAAAAGAGTCGTAATCAAGGCCGATAATGATATAGGCGTAATACGCCAGGATAGATGTCAAGTTGGAAATGTATGTATTTTCCGAAAATTCAAGGGGATCGTATTCAAGGTATTCAAAGGTAAACTCATTATCGACGTAATTGAACATGACGGTATTATAGGAAGATGCATATATCGGACGCCTGGATTGAATATTCAGGGTAGCGGAATAGGAACCGGAAGTTGGTTCATCGGTAATATTGATCAGCATGTTGCATTCGATCCGTTCTGTCATCTCAAATACATGATTTGTCCAGACCGTATTGTTCATGAAATCCGAAATGGCTTTTTGCAATGTGGTAAAAACCTGTTTGTTCGTTCCATGAATT
>JASFVU010000162.1:0-6493 GCA_050049665.1 Bacteroidales bacterium
GATCGTTCATCCGCAGGCGCGGCATCCCGTTTTATGGTACCTGTTTTTTGAATGGGGCATTCCTCCTGTATTGAAACGCTATAAAGCCGATTTGTTTTTATCTCCCGACGGATGGCTCAGCCTGAGTTCCAATGTCCCTTCCGTGACGGTCATTCACGATCTTAATTTTTTTTATAATCCGGAATGGGTCGGTTGGATGCCCCGTCATTACTACAATCATTTTTTTCCGAAATACATTGAAAAAGCAGATCGGATAGCTACGGTTTCAGAATTTTCGCGAAAGGATATGGCTTCCTTGTTTGGTGTTCCGGAATCAAAAATAGATGTTGTTTATAACGGGGTAAATGAAACCTTTCATCCGGTTGATGAAAGAAAAAGAGAAAAGGTAAAAAAGGAATATACCGGAGGAACTTCGTATTTTCTTTTCCTGGGATTGGTTCATCCCAGGAAGAACCTGGACAATATTATTCTGGCTTATGATCTGTTCAGGAAATCTTCTGTGATCAATGTGAAACTTCTGGTTGCAGGTTCAACGAAATACATGACCGGCAAAACCAGGAAGATATATAAGAATTCCCCTTATAAGGACGATATCATTTTTAGCGGAAGAATTCCCGAAAAGTATTTGAATGATGTGATCGGCTCAAGCAGAGCATTGATCTATGCTTCTCTTTTTGAAGGGTTTGGAATACCTATCCTTGAAGCAATGCGATGTAACATTCCGGTCATCACGTCCAACATTACATCCATGCCTGAAATTGGCGGAGACGCCGTTTGTTATGTTGATCCGTACAAACCGGAATCCATAGCAAGTGCCATGCACAGGATCGTAAGTGATAAACAGTATTGTCAGGATCTGATCGAAAAAGGTGAAAGTCAGTACCTTAAATTCAGTTGGGACAGAACTTCCCTGAGGCTGTGGAATACAATGGAAAAAGTTCTGAAATTATAGTTATGCAGTTACAATGAATCAGTAGTATGAATCCTCATGGTAGAATCCTGAACCCAAAATTCCGATGCAGAGCATCGGGGTATTAAACCACATAATGCTGATACGCTTCGCTATCGGGATTCCTGCCTGTACTGACGTTTCGGCAGGCAGGAGTTCAGCTAACTCCCGATAGTTATCGGGATCAGTGCACTCTCCCGCCTTTTGCGGGACAGGCTGTTTCTGAAATTTGAGTTTCACTGAATAAATTATAAGCAGTTTTTTGACATATAATCACATCTTTATTATTTTTGTTCAACCTAAAGCCTAAAAATAAAACCTATGAACGCTAAATACTACCCATTGATCATTGCTTTCTTTTTATCGTTTATTACCCTGCAACCATCCAGTTCCATTAATCCCCGGAGTTGTCTTCTGTTTACGATCACATCGCAGAATATTGCCCGTATTGGTGTCATTAACAGGGAAAATGACAACCTTGTCTTTCTGATCAAAAATGAATACGGAGAGGTATTGTTCACAAAATCCGTTACAGAATATGACGATTATTTTAAATTGTTCGATCTGAGCGGAATGCCTGATGGCGAGTATATTGTGAAACTTACCGGAGGAAAGGAACCCTTTGAGAAGAAATTTACCGTTGAAAACAAGACGGCTACTTTAATCAAAGAAAAAAAGGAAATTAAACCTGTGTTTAAATTAATCAATGAGGATATCCTCATTGTTTCTTACCTGAATGCAAAAATGAACACGGTAAACATATTCTTTGAACTCGATGATGATGTTGTTTTTGAAGAAAGGAATATAAAAGGAAATCCCGTAAGTAAGAAATATTCACTCAAAAAATTACCTCATGGTGAATATCTGGTAAAACTTTATTCAGGAGGTAATGTATATGAATACCCGTTGGCTGTAAAATAACGTTTTCACAAAATGATCCCTATTATGGAAAAGCCTTTCTGGCTGTTATTCTTTCTTTTTATTGGCATTTCAGGACCCGGTTTTTCCCAGGGAGCTGTTGAATTTTATGAGTCAAGCCTGGAACATATGAACAGGGAAGAACTGGATCAGGCTCTGCTTTCTGTCGATCGTGCATTGGAGATCGATTCTTCCGTTCCCGATTATTATCTGCAGCGGGCAAACATATTTTATAAATTGTCGATGTATGATAAAACAATCAAAGATTGCTATTCGGCAATGAGGCTTAAAAACGATATTCCCGAGGTGTATCTTCTCCGGGGCAAAGTATGCCAGGTGACGGAAAGTTTTGGCGGGGCTATCCTGTTTTTTGGTAAGGCTATAAAATATTCTTCCGACAATGAGCTGCTTTTTGATGCTTTTTTGAACCGGGGTAAAGCCTACTATGAGTTGGGTAAATATTATGATGCACTAAGCGATTTTCAGTCGGCCCGTGATATCAATACGCGATCACTTGAACTGTTGCTCTCTATGTCTGAGAGTTTCCTGAAGATCAATGTAATTGATAAAGCTCATTCGACATTGATGGCCGCAGTTGAAATTGACTCTTCTTATTCTCCGTTGTATGAGGTACTGGGGCGTGTCGCAAAGACGAAAAAGGACTATCCCGAAGCGATCGAAGCCTATAAAAAATATTGTGAACTGAATCCGGGATCAGCATCCGCTCATTGTATGCTGAGCGAAGGTTACCTGCTGAACGGGGATTATGAAAAAGGGATGGAAAATATAAACATTGCTCAGTCTCTCTCCCCGGAGGATCCTATGGTCTTTAAGATCAAGGGACTTATTTACCTTCGGAAGAATGAATTTGAGAACGGTTGTAACAATTTATTCCGTGCTCTCCAACTTGGGTACCTGGAACAATACGGATATGATCTTCTGGACATTTATCTTACCGAATGTGAGGGGAAATAAAATAACATTTCTTCGTTCAGGTAATTGTTTCTGTGATGCATTAGTGTGAATGTGTAAATTTATATTTTATTCCTGCGCTTAGCCATCTTCCGGGCTGATAAATGCTTCCTGTATCCACATACTTTTTGTCAAACAGGTTTGTTGCCTCAAGAAAAAAGGTGAATTGTTTCAGGTAGTAAGATAGTCTGATATCCACCAGCCAGTAAGGAACGAAACTTTTTGGAACATACATGGAGTTCTCAAAATCATAATTCAGGTAGCTGCCTTCCCTGTCAGTGTATGATATGTTCCAGGCGGCCGTCAGCCGGTTTATGATCTTGTGACTGATCATAAAGGATAGTTTGTGCCTTACATTAAAATATTTAGCCACATTGCCGGGAATTTCTTTTTTCATGTCGATAAACGTATAGAATACGGATACTTTTTGAACCGGCCAGTACTTTGAGTCAACAAAAGAAAAGTCCTGAACGGTGGTAAGCTCAAACCCCCGACCTGTGTAGGCCTCTGTGTTTACCGGCCGGAATTTTGAAATATCAGAGAACCATACCCAGTCGATAACATTTTTACCATACTCGTAAAAAAATACCATGTTGCTGATATTGCCTGCTGAAACAAATCGCAAACCGCTTTCAACCGAATTCTTTGAATAGGGCAGAAGGTCCAGATTTCCCTCATTGTCCTGATCTTCATAGGTAAGGTCCGTAAATGTCGGGAGTCCGTTGGTATAATTATAACTTCCTATGATCTTAAGCTGTTTCAGGATATCAAACCGGAGATCCAGGCCGGGAAAAAGATTAAGCTCGTCAGGCAGGTAAGAATTCCAGTTAAGCAGAACTCCTCCTGCAATAAATAACTTCCTGTAGCTGAAGGTTTGTTCGATGTTCAGGTCAAGGTTCTGACGGCTGTCTGATTTTGTGTAAAAGACTCCCGGAAAATTTCTTACAGGTATTGGGGAGACTCTTTCATGACCGATGTTGTTGCTGATAATATGTTCACTTCTCAGGTGCCAGTCGATCGTGGTTACTCCTGTTTTTGTCTTTATGCTCATGAAAAGGCTGGCACCGAAGGCATCGTTTATGTGATGGTTGTGTTGCGAATAATTAAAAATTGTATCACGGGATGTCTTTTCCGGTTCATTGCTGATACATATTCCGTCCTCGAATCGGTACCAATCCTTTCCTTCTCTGAAATATTCGAACCTGTCCCTGTGTCTTCTCCAGTATATTTTCGATCCGGTTCTGAGTACTCCGTGGGTACTGTAACCAATTGATGCAAAGGTCATCTGGTTTTCTTCGTATTGCTCAGGCAGGGCAGGAGTATAAAATCCATTGGCTCCGAATGCCCTGTTCGCAATGCCGAATTGCAGATCAAGGGTGTTACTGTTATGTTCTATTTGTCCCTGGTAAAAAACATTGTGTTTTTTATAATCGGTGTTATAGGCATAGCCGGCCGACCTGCCGTAATGGTAATGTACGAGTTGTCTTACTTTCCCTGCACTTATGTTGGCTGTGGCAGAAGTGCTTATATAACCGTAGCTGCCGCCTGACAGGGAAAGATCCAGCGAATTGGTGGCGGCAGGTCCGGTAACAAAATTTACAACGCCGGCAAAGGCATTTGTCCCGTGGACTCTTGCTGCCGGCCCTGTCAGAATGTCAATTTTTTTAATGGCCTCTTTTTCAACCGGCAGGATCATGCTCAGATGGCCGGTCTGCGGATCAGAAACAGGTATTCCGTTGAACAGTACCAGGACCTGGTCAAACGAACTGCCGCGAATACTCAGATCCGTCTGGATACCTCCTTTACCCCGCTGACGACTGTCGATTGTGGAGGAATAACGGAGAAGGTCATGGATACTTTGCGACGGAGCAGACTCGGATTCTTTTTTGGTAAATACGGTTACCAGACGGGGCACATCAGTCAGCTCTGCCGGACTTTTCTGACCTGTTATCTCGACCTCTTCCAGCTCGATAACTTTTGATATGAATATCGTGTCGGTATGGGCACTGATCTTTAGCGTACCTGCTATTATGCAACAGGTGAAGGTCAGCGTTCCGATGCGGATAACTTTGTGCATGGATCGAAACACCGCATAAGCTTTCCGGCTGAACTGTTTAAAATTCAGCTGAGATTTAAGAGAAACGTTAGGTGTTTTTTGCCTTTCCATGCTGCAATATGGATAAAATCTTTCAGATTAAAAAGCTTTCAGTTGTTCCCGGACAGTAAAAACGGATTATTCAGCATTTTTTCACCTGGTCTGTCATAAATTCACAGTTTATCCCATACCAAAGCAAGGCCTGTCCCGCAAACAGCGGGATTAACCCGGCCGGCAGGGAAGTTCATTGACCAGGTTTGCATAATTCGGAACAGGCATATTTTTTCTTTTTGTATTTCTCTGGTCTGCCCGACTGCCGGATCCGTTTAAAAACAGCCTATTCATCAGCTATCATCCTTATATAGCAAGGACTATCAGAATCATGACCTGCATTTCACCTGTCGGCCGGTTATTCCCTCATAACACCAAATTATCATGAACAGCTTCGAAAATATCAGTGTTTTAAGTACTTTTGCCTTTGATATAAACAAATAATTATTATTTTTGTCCTAAACCTGTATTATTATCAAACTTCAAAAAAATTAAGAACATGAAAAAACTTAGCTTTCTTTTTGTTGCCTTTGCATTAGTTGGTTTTATATCATTCAATGCCTGTAAAAGTTCAACTCAACCCGCTGAAGAAGCTACAGAAGAAGAAGTAGTAGAAGAAGTAGAAATGGTAGAAGAAGAACCAGTTGCTGATACTGTTGATATGGAAATGGAAGCAGAGGAAGAAGTTGTTGAAGAGTAATTGTGGCGACAAAATTTGATTAAAAAAATTTAAGCAGGATGTGTTCCTGCTTTTTTTTTGGATTTGAAGAGAACATATTTGCTTCCTGAACTTATATGACAGATTCGATGAGGCTCGCGGCAGGGAGTTTTAAATTTCAGTCAGAATGAAAATTCATTGTATCCGGCATGAACCTTTTGAAGGTCTTGCATGCATTGAGAACTGGATTATATCTCATGATCACAGTTTGACCTATACTCATACCTATTTGGATCAAAGCTATCCCCCTGACATTGATTTCGATTTTCTTATTATAATGGGAGGCACAGCCAGTTTGTATGAGAAGAAAAATAAAGTATGGCTTGAAGGAGAGAAGAAATTTATACAAAAAGCCATGGATGCCGATAAAAAAATACTGGGAATTTGTCTTGGTGCGCAGATCCTGGCTCAGATACTGGGCGCCGAGGTCTATCCGAACAAGCAAAAGGAGATAGGATGGTTCGATGTCCGGTTCCATACCGGCTCGGTTCCGGAATTGTCTTTTCTTCCGGAAAAAACAGAAACGTTCCATTGGCATGGAGACACTTTTGATATCCCTGAAGGTGCTCATCGGATAGCCTCCTCAGAACTAACACCAAATCAGGGATTTATTTTCAATATGAACATCCTGGCATTGCAATTTCATCTTGAGATGACTGCCACCAGCCAGCGGAAACTCATAAGGGCAATGAGGGATGATTTAAGGGAAGGTGGAAATATTCAGGACGCGGAAACGATCATGAGCAAAACAGAAGAACTTGTGGCTTCCGGTAATGAATTGATGTATGAG
>JASFVU010000163.1:0-6480 GCA_050049665.1 Bacteroidales bacterium
TTTTTCCAGTATCCTGCCATAATAATATTTTCCCGTTTGCCAGAGAACCTGGAACTTCTGCGTTTTGATCGTACCGATGTTCTCAAACATTGCTTCATTGATCGTGCCTGCGCCAAGACTCCCTCCTACAACGATCAGGACCGGCAGGTCAGGCCGCAATGAAAAATGCTTTACCCCTTCTTTCCGCAGATCATCAGAAATCACAATATTCCTGACAGGGTTTCCGGTGAAAACGATCTTATCTTTTGGAAAGAACTTTTCCATATTACGATAGGCCACACAAATCTTTGACGCTTTTTTTGCAAGCCATTTGTTTGTAATCCCGGCGTATGAATTCTGTTCCTGCAACAGGATTGGTATCCCCTTCTTTGCTGCCGCCCGCAATACGGGTCCGCTTGCATAGCCTCCCACACCGATCACTACATCGGGCCTGAATTTGCTGACAATCCGACTGGCAAGCAGAATGCTTCTGAACAGGTTGATCAGCACAACGATATTCCTGAGGGTTATTTTTCTCTGCAATCCGCTTACGGGCAATCCTTCGATCTCATAGCCTGCAGCAGGTACCCGTTCCATTTCCATGCGGCCGCGCGCACCCACAAACAATATCCGGGTCTTCCCGTCACGACGCTTCAGCTCATCGGCAATAGAAATGGCAGGAAAAATATGCCCTCCTGTTCCCCCGCCACTAATGATAACACTCCTGATATGTTTATCCGTCTGTTTCAAGTATGATCTTCTTTTTTTGATTTATCCCGTTGCTTACACTGAGCATAATCCCAATTGCAGCCGAGGTAAACAGGATGGATGTCCCACCCATGCTTAACATGGGCAGAGGCTGTCCGGTTACGGGCAAAATCCCTACGGCTACCGACATATTCAACATGGCCTGCATGACCAGCATAAGGGCAAGGCCAAATGCCAGAAATGCCGGAAAAGTCCTTGTGCTTCTTTTTACGAGAACCCCCGCCCTGTAAAGCAATATCAGGTAAAGTAAAATGACAAAAAGGCCCCCGATGAGTCCGTACTCTTCAATGATGATGGCAAAAATAAAGTCAGAATATGGCTGGGGTAAGAAATTTCTTTGCATGCTGTTACCGGGACCTTTACCAAATATTCCCCCGGTAGCAATTGCTATCTTTGATTGTTCTGCCTGGTAATTTCCTTCGCTTTCCTGTTCAACATGATTTACTATCCGGTTGCGCCAGGTTTCCCACCTTCCTTCCCAGCCCGACTTAAGGGCAATTGTTCCCAAAAGTGCCAGAACAAAAACAATAATGGTTATTAAAGCGGCGATATACGCAAAGCGTATCCGGCCAATAAACATCAGTACCACGGAAACCATAAAAAGCAGCAAAGCCGTTGATAAATTCGAAGGCAGGATCAATGCACAGATTAAAAGTACAGGTATGATAACGGGAATAAATGCCTCCCGGTACGATCTTATTTTATCCTGCTTCAATGATAATAATCTGGCTACATACATGATCAGGGCAAGTTTTGCCAGGTCGGATGTCTGAAAGGTTATGGTAGTGCCGGGTAGTGTAAGCCACCTTGTTGCTTCGTTAATGTTCGTCCCGAAAAACATGGTAACGATCAGAAGCGGCACGGACAGAAAAAGAAGCAACTGCGATATTCTGGAATAGTACCGATATGGGACAAGATGAGTCAGGTATACGATTACAAAGCCAAAGAGAATAAAAATAATGTGTTTGATCAGATAGTAACCGATGTTCCCGGAACGGTACTGGTAGGCCAATGTAAAAGTTGAACTGTACACTGCCAGTAAAGAAAGCAGTGACAGCACTATCAATACAGCCCAGATGATACTGTCGCCTTTAAAATATTTTTTTAATGTTTCAGGCATATATTATAATTCCCGTACACATTCTTTAAACTGGTTCCCCCTGTCTTCAAAGTTCTTAAACAGATCAAAACTGGCACAGGCAGGGGATAAAAGGACCGTATCGTCCTTCTGGCCCATGCGATAGGCAAGAGTTACAGCCTCCTTCATGGTAGATGCATCTCTTATATCTTCGACCAGATGCTCAAAGGCTTTATGAAGTTTTGCATTATCGACACCCAGGCATACGATTGACTTGACTTTTTCCTTTACAAGTGATTCAAGCGTTGAATAATCATTGCCTTTATCCACTCCCCCGACAATCCAGATAGTTGGAGACGTCATGCATTCCAATGCATACCAGGTGGAATTTACATTGGTAGCTTTCGAATCGTTTATGAATTCTATGCCATGAACCTTAATAAACCGTTCCAGCCTGTGTTCAACCCCTTTAAAATCTTTTAGGCTTTCCCGGATGATCTCTTTCTTGATATCCAGAACACGGCCGGCAATGCTTGCCGCCATTGAATTGTATGTATTATGCTTTCCTTTGAGAGCAAGTTCGGAAAGAGGGATGCTCATTTGACTGCGATTTACATTGACATGCATCATGTTATTCTCAACATAAGCTCCCTGTTCAACTTTCTTTTTCTGCGAGAATTCAAATTGTTTTGCTCTGAGAACTATCCTTTCCAGTTCGGAAATGGTTATTTCATCGTCCGAACAGTAAATAAAATAATCCTCCTCGGACAGGTTGTGAGTCAGGCGAAATTTGGAATCTACATAATTTTGCATATCATAACCGTACCGATCCAGATGATCAGGGGTAATGTTAAGCAAAATAGCTATATCGGGCTTAAACTCATACATGCCGTCAAGCTGAAAACTGCTGAGCTCAATGACATAATAATCGTATGTTTTCGTCGCCACCTGCATAGCAAAGCTTTTGCCCACATTGCCTGCCAGTCCGCAGTTTAATCCTGCCTTGCGGAGCATGTGATGCAGCAGGGAGGTTGTTGTTGTTTTGCCATTGCTTCCGGTAATGCATATTTTCCGTGCATTTGTATACCTGCCTGCAAATTCAATTTCGGAGATCACCGGTATTTCCTTCTTATACACAGCATTCATTATCTCTGATTTATCAGAGATCCCCGGACTTTTAATAATCTCGTCGGCATTCAGGATATATCGTTCTGTATGTTGTTCCTCTTCCCACTCGATCTCATAATTGTAGAGTATTTCCTTGTAATGACTTTTTATTTTTCCGATGTCCGAAACAAACACTTCAAAACCTTTGGTCTTGGCAAGTACGGCTGATCCTGTTCCGCTTTCACCTGCTCCTAGTATAACAATCCTTTTCTCCATAGATTATCTTATTTTAAGGGTTACGATAGTAATCACTGCCAACAGGATACCCACTATTAAAAAACGAATCACGATCTTGGGTTCGGAGTATCCTTTCTTCTGATAATGGTGATGCAACGGCGACATTAAAAAGACCCGCCTGCCTTCACCGTATTTTTTCTTTGTATACTTGAAATATCCAACCTGTATGATGACCGATATGCTCTCTATGACAAAAACACCACACAGAATAGGGATCAAAAGTTCTTTTCTGATGAGTATTGCAAAAACCGCTACGATACCTCCGATGGCCAGGCTGCCCGTATCTCCCATGAACACCTGGGCCGGATAAGAATTATACCACATAAACCCGATCATGGCACCGATAAATGCACCCATAAAGACAACCAGCTCTCCTGTATTGGGGATGTACATGATATTCAGGTAATCCGAATAGATCAGGTTGCCCGACAGGTAGGCGAGAATCCCCAATGTCGTGCCTATGATCGCTGAGCTTCCTGCTGCGAGCCCATCCAGACCATCCGTAAGATTTGCTCCGTTGGATATAAATGTAATGATCAGAATAACCGCCAGAACGATGACAATCCAGGTATATTTCTTTGCATTTTCACCCAAAAAAGCAATGATGCTGGCATAATCAAATTCATTGTTCTTAAAAAACGGAATATTCACTTTTGTAGATTTCACATCCCGTGTCATAACAGTGGGAGTTGAATAGATCACATCGCTGTCTGTTACTATTTCACTGGCTTCAACGGGAGCCCCCGGTTCAACCCTTTCCCTGACAACAATATCATCATGGAAATACATCGTGAACCCAACAACCAGACCAAGTACGACCTGACCCGCAATTTTGAATTTTCCCCTGAGACCTTGTTTATTTTTCTTAAAAACCTTGATATAATCATCCAGAAATCCTACAAAACCAAGCCATATTGTTGTAATCAGCATCAGAATGACGTATATGTTGCTAAGCTCGCCGAACAGAAAAACAGGGATAAGGATCGAAGCCAGAATAATGATCCCTCCCATTGTGGGTGTCCCCTTTTTCTGTATCTGCCCCTCAAGTCCCAGATTCCTGACCGATTCTCCAATTTGCTTTTTCTGCAGAAAATTGATAATGCTTTTGCCAAACAGCATGGAAATGATCAAAGAACTGATGATCGTCATGCCGGTACGGAATGATATGTATTGAAACATCCCTGCTC
The DNA here is from genome assembly GCA_050049665.1 of Bacteroidales bacterium. Taxonomy (GTDB): domain Bacteria; phylum Bacteroidota; class Bacteroidia; order Bacteroidales; family UBA10428; genus UBA10428. Next base: position 4,417 of record JASFVU010000163.1, read on the forward strand.
CGGGCACATCAAAATTTTCAAGGTATCTGAATAAATAGTAAAGCATATCCGGTTATTGCAAATTCATATTGTTTAACATAAATAATTCCGTAACTATTTGTTTATCATTAAAATAGCTTCTCTTTCCTTTTGCTTCCTGGTACGTTTCATGTCCTTTCCCGGCAATCAGTATCACGTCCCCTTCATGGGCCATCATACAGGCTGTTTTGATCGCTTCGCGCCGGTCTGTGATAGTAATTGTACTTTTCCTTTTGTCGGGCTCAACTCCCGCCACTATGTCTTTAATGATCGCCTGGGGTTCCTCATTTCTCGGATTATCGGAAGTAAAAATCACTCTTGAACTCATTTCTGCTGCAATCCTCCCCATGACAGGCCTTTTGGATTTATCCCGGTCACCTCCCGCTCCGACCACAGTGATCAGCTGGCATCCCGTATTTCTTATCTGGTTAATGGTGGTCAGAACGTTCTGCAGGGCATCGGGTGTATGTGCATAATCAATGATGGCCGTAACATTATTGCCTGAACGAATGTATTCGAATCTTCCTTCTACTGTTCCGAGTGTACTCAGCACCCGGAGTATTTCTTCCTTTGGATAACCGATCAGGTTTGCGACTGCATACACGGCCAATAAATTTGATGCATTGAATTCACCGATCACCTGCGTCCACAATTCGGTATTTTCGATGTTCATCAGCATTCCGTCGAAATGGCTCTCAATGATCTTTGCTTTATAATCCGCAATCGACCTCAGCCCGTATGTCTTTATTGTGGCAGAAGTATTCTGAACAATCACTTTGCTGTTCTTATCGTCAGCGTTTACCAGGGCTATGGCATTTGATGACAGATCATCAAAAAGTTGTTTTTTGGCTTTCAGATAAGCATCGAATGTATTATGATAATCGAGGTGATCATGGGTTATATTGGTAAAAACAACCACATCAAATTCCAACCCTTTAACACGCTTCTGGTCAATGGCATGAGAGCTCACTTCCATAAAAGCATGAGTGCAGCCACTGTCAACCATCTTTCTCAGCATACTCTGAATGGTAATTGCATCAGGCGTTGTATGCGTGGCCTCGGTGACTTCATCTCCAATCATATTCCGTATGGTCGATAACAAGCCCGACTTCTGATCCATTTTATTGAAAAGCTGATACAGAAGCGTGGCGATTGAGGTTTTCCCGTTGGTTCCTGTTACTCCAACAAGGAAAAGCGACTTACCGGGCTCGTCATAATAATTGGCTGCCGCTATCCCGAGGGCTTCGGCCGAATCCTTCACGACAACAAAAGTTGCCTGCCCGGATAATTGTTCCGGGAATTCCTCACAAATAACAGCAACCGCACCTTTTTCAACAGCCTCCCGGAGATAGTTGTGACCATCAACCCGGGTGCCTCTTACCGCAACAAACAGATCGTTCTTTTCAACCTTCCTGGAATCAAAGACCAGTTTACCGATTTCCCCGGAAGTGCTTCCATTGATCCGGCAGTCCAGGTTCTTTATGATATGACTCAGTTTTTTTGCCATCAGCTATCCGTAAAGCTCATTTCAAGTATTATTCTTTCTCCGTTTCTAACCCGTGTTCCGGGCGTTATCGACTGACTCCTGACACTCCCCCGGCCGGTCACTTCAACCTTCAACCCCATGTTCTCCAGCAGATAAACAGCATCTTTCAATCCCATGGAAACAACATCGGGAACCAGATTTTCCACCATATTTTTTGGCTTCAGCTCTATGTAAGTATCTTTTTTCTCGGTACTTGCCCACTCCGAGCTGTTATCAGAAACCTGTCTGATATCAAGGGAATTAAGAACGTTGGCAATTTCAGTAACATACCCGTTTTTGGAATACGGGATCTCAAGATTCTTTTTTTCTCCCTCATTCAAAGGTTTATGAATATCCAGGTTCGATGCGTAAACCTTATTGGCTATTTCCTGAAAGACAGGACCGGCAACATAGGCTCCGTGATATACATAATTCCCGGGGGAATAGATCACCACAATACAGGAATACATGGGCTCGTCGGCAGGAAAATACCCTACAAATGAGGACTGATAAGATTTTTT
>JASFVU010000164.1:0-6470 GCA_050049665.1 Bacteroidales bacterium
CTGGCAATATTTTGAGTATTTTTTCTCTCATGAAACATCCGGATGTTTGATATATTTGAAACGAAATACGAAGGGATGACAAGAAACGGCAATTTTATTCCGAACCTTAAAGATGTTTTAATGAAAAAGCAAAAGGTTTTAATAGCTGATGATAACCCGCATTTTTCAAAGGCCCTCAAGTTTATGCTGTTGGATTCCTTTCAGGACCGCATTGACGATATCGTTGTTGTAAAGGATGGTGAAGAATGCCTGAAAGAATTGAACAGGAAAATTTACGATATGGTATTCATGGATATCAACATGCCGAAGATCAATGGCGTTGATGCCACCCGCGAAGCCACAAACCTGTACAGAAATCTGGTTGTAATTGCTGTGTCTTTTCATTCCGAAATGAAATACGTCGTTCAGATGATCGAGGCCGGGGCCAGAAGTTATATCATTAAGGATGAGATCTGCCGCGATTCACTCGAAAAGGCGCTTTCCATTGAATACAATTATTAGTACATCTCCGATTTTATTCTCCGTTCATTTACTTTTCTCCTGAAAAGGAATCCTTGTTTGTCGATTTGCTTGAATCGAATGTATTCAAATTCTTAATGCAAAAGGTTTGAGTGGATCCGTCATCGCGAATCCCGATAGCTATCGGGATGTGGCGATCTGTCCGGATCTGATATGCTGGTCGTTTTATTCATGAGAATCAAATTTCAAAAATGAAGGACATTTGTCCCGATAACACAGTGCATTGAGATAAATAAGCTTAATTGTTTTGCGTTTCATACAAAGTTAGCTCTCTGGATATTGTTAACAGATGAAACGCAATTATTTCATTGTAGTGCATGCCCCGGGCATCGCCCGGGGTTACCAATATTACACCCCCTACGGGGTGTTTTTCCGGAGAAGGTTTACGGCAGGGATTTTGGATTGCGCTCCCTGTCCGGCTGGTCAGGCAGGGTTTCTGAAATGATAATCTCACAGATCAAAAAGAGGCATTGTTGATGTCAAGTTACTAACTTAGCAGTCTTTGATCGCATTATTCACCGCAGATGCTTTGGGCATGAAAACAGATTATTGCGAGAGTTTAATCAGATACAACCGCCGGCAAACGCAGGAAGTGGATATCGGAGGAGTTCCCTTGGGAAATTTTCTTCCTGTCCGTCTGCAGTCTATGACAAACACGGATACCAATGACGTAAACCTTACCGTACAGCAGGTTAAACGCATTGTCGGCGAAGGAGCAGACTATGTTCGCGTTACCGTGCCCAACAAAAGGGCACTGGAAAATCTGGCGGAAGTCAAAGCTGAATTGCGCAGGGCAGGTGTTCATGTTCCTCTGATCGCCGATATCCATTACAATCCTGAGCTGGCTATTCTGGCTGCACAGGTGGTTGACAAAGTAAGGATCAATCCGGGCAATTACGGTTTTCAAAGGAACCGGGGCGGAAAAGCCATTGACCCGGCAGCTTTTGATGCGGAACCGGAGAAGCTGAAGGTTCAGTTAACCGAATTGCTGGAAGTTTGCCGGAAACACAACACTGCCATCCGCATCGGCACCAATCACGGTTCCCTGTCCGCCAGAATATTGAATAAATATGGTGACACTCCTGAGGGAATGGCAGAATCGGCCATGGAATTTCTGAGAATATGCAGGGAAAGTAATTTTGAGAAGGTAGTTGTATCAATGAAAGCAAGCAATACCAGGGTGATGGTCTATGCAACGCGTTTGCTGGTAAGCAAAATGAAGCAGGAAAATATGTTTTTCCCTGTTCACCTTGGTGTTACTGAAGCAGGAGAGGGGGAAGACGGACGTATTAGATCGGCCGCCGGCATAGGCTCTTTGCTTTCAGATGGCATAGGAGACACAATAAGGGTATCCCTGACCGAGGATCCTGAACGGGAGATCCCCGTGGCAAAGAAAATTGTCGATTACATAACCCGGCGTGCGGACCATGAAACGGTTGAAGATTTCGGGAACTACCCGCTTGACCCCTGTCATTACAACAAAAAAAACAGCGATCAGGTTGGAAAGACAGGTGGTAAAAATCCGCCCGTTGTTGTCCATGTTCTGCATGAAGGTGCAAGTCTGGAAAAACTGAAGGACATAGGCTGGATGTACACCCCTGATTCAGGCTGGGAGTTTCATGATCTTGCCCCTGATTATCTTTTTACCAGAGACTGGCCGGCATCCGTTCCATTGCCTGATGAGAAAAAAATAATTCTTCCTTTTGATGATTCTATGTCGCCCGGGCAAGGGTGTTTTCTGCTGACGCTGGATGAATACTTAGATAGGGGTAAGGAGATAAAAGCAGTTAAATTTGTTCAGGCAGATGCTTCGGATCTTCGCTTTGAGGTGATTGACAGGCTTCGGGGCGACACGAATATTATCCTGGTGATTGACAGCCGGAATAGAAATTCTGCCGCCGATCAGCGGGCAGCCGTATTCAGGCTCATGAACAGAGGCTGTCCTGTTCCGGTCATTTTCAGGAAATGTTACCACGAATCAGGGAAAGAAGAGCTACAGGTAAAATCCGCCCTTGATCTGGGAACGTTGTTCATTGACGGATTGGGGGATGGCATCTGGCTGGAAAATCAGGGAGATCTGCGGGATGGCGATATAGTATCTGCTTCCTTTGGGATCCTGCAGGCAACCTGGGTCCGTATATCAAAGACCGAATTCATATCCTGTCCTTCCTGTGGCAGGACCTTATTCGATCTGCAATCGACAACGAAAAAGATCAGGGAACGGACTTCTCATTTGAAAGGGCTGAAGATAGGGATCATGGGGTGCATTGTGAATGGTCCGGGAGAAATGGCCGATGCGGATTACGGCTATGTGGGAGGAGCAAAAGGGAAGATAACGCTCTATAAAGAAAAAGAAGTGATCAGGAAAAATGTGCCGGAAGAAGATGCCGTAAATGAATTGATCGGTCTGATAAAAGAAAACGGAGACTGGGTAGACCCCTGATCTCCGTTGTGATCATGTTCTGATATTTAATTGCTATTTAAAAATAATCGATTGGATCTCCCTTGTTTCTACAGGCTGTTCCGAAGGCTTATTGGTAAGGGGATTAATGATCTGAACAACAAGCACGTTGTATTTATCGCCCGGGGCATAACACGACATGACCAGCTCGGCATCGGTCAGAGTAACAGACCTGCCGTCTTTTTTAAAAATTCTCAGGGTGCCTTTTTCATTCCCGATGGTTGTAACCGGGGGCTTTGTATATCCTTCAAGCACAATCTTCTCGATCTCCTTGTAATCTTTTATTTCGGTAACAGCATCCATGAATTTACCCCTGACAATAATATAGTCATCGCTGTACACATCTTTGCCGCATTGTAACTGCCCGAAATGACTGGCTTCCAATGTGGTTCCGTCTTTTAAAATGATCGTGACAGGTTGTTGTTTTTGCTGAGCCGTTAACGATGCAAATGACATCAGCAGGATCGTGAAATATGTAAATCGTTTTTTCATTTTTTCAGATTTTACTGGAACGGATTGCCAATTTAACGAATTTTATCAAAAATAACGATTCTTTATACAACTTCGTTTTTTCCCTCCATCAGGGATTTGAACTTTTCGGGAGTACGTGTAATTCTTCCGGCACTGTAATTGAAAAACGCGAGGCCTGTTTTTACAACAGCGACTTCCCTGCCGGAGGCTGTATTTGTTATAACGTATATCATATCAAACCCTGCAGAAGTGATCTCTTCAATGGCGGTTTTTATCAGCAGTTTATCACCGTGATGAGCTTCCGATCTGTATATGACAGCCGCATCGGTCATGATGATCGATTCACCTTCGATACTTTTTTCGGTATATCCGTACCGGGCGAGAAACCTGATCCGTGCTTCGTGGGCTATCCGGAGGACCGCATCATTTGCCAAATGGCCCCCGTAGTTAATATCACCGATCTGGATATCCACGGTTGTTTCGAATGAAAAGTTTCCGGCTGTTTTAATTTTGATCCGTGCCATGTTCTTATTTTTATGTCCATTAATTTTAACCTATTTTCGTATTGACCTAAACAGGTAAAATAATGAAGGTTGAAGGTAAGCATTATCAGACAATATGGTTTCATCCGTCGGACAGAAAGATCATACGGATAATAAACCAGCAGTTGCTTCCTTTCAGATTTGAGACCATGGACCTTACAACGCCCGATGATGTTTTTGTTGCTGTCAGGGATATGTATGTTCGCGGGGCCCCGCTGATCGGTGCGGCAGGTGCCGCAGGCATGTATCTTGCCGGTTTGCAGTTACAGGATAATGACGATTGTTTAAAGGTCATGCATGATGCCGCGGAAAAACTGAAGACTTCCAGGCCGACAGCCATAAACCTTGCGTATGCGATCGATGAGGTTATGAAGGAAGTTTCGAAGAAAAAAAACCCGGAAGAAATACAGGAAGCTGCCTACAGGGTTGCATCAGTGCGTATTGAAAAAGAACGGGAATATTGCAGGAGGATCGGGGAACACGGACTGGAGATCATCCGGGAGATGAGCAAAAAGAAAAGGGGAGAAGCGGTCAACATACTGACCCATTGCAATGCCGGCTGGCTGGCATGTATCGATTACGGAACGGCAACGGCCCCCATATATATGGCCCATGATGCAGGTATTAAGGTCCATGTCTGGGTCGATGAAACAAGGCCCAGAAACCAGGGAAGCAGGCTTACGGCCTGGGAGTTAGGTCAGCATGGCGTGCCTTATACCATCATAGCCGACAATACGGGCGGACATTTGATGCAGCACGGAATGGTTGACTTGGCCCTTGTGGGCAGCGACCGCACCACCCGTACAGGTGATGTTGCCAACAAGATCGGGACCTATCTGAAAGCACTGGCGGCACAGGATAATCATGTTCCGTTTTACGTGGCTTTGCCTTCTTCATCGTTTGATCTTGCCCTGAAGAACGGCATCAGAGAAATCCCCATTGAACAGCGGCCGCCGGAAGAGCTGACCCGTATCCAGGGGATCAGGAACAATGAAATTACGGAAGTCGGGATCGTACCCGAAGGGGCAGGGGTTGCCAATTACGGGTTTGATGTCACTCCGGCAAGGCTTGTTACGGCACTCATAACCGAACGCGGGATATGCGCTGCCGATGAAAAAAGCATTACCACGATGTTTTCAGACCTTATCGATGGTTGACAGGGAAATCCTGATCAATGTCCGGAAGGACATTAATGGTATTTTACCAGTTTTTGAACAGGCTGATTATATCCATGCCGGAATCAAGATGAAAAGCATTGATACCGGTCTCCGAAGCGGCATGGATGTGTATTTCGGTATCGTCGATATACAATGTCCGTTCAGGCTCCAGGTTGCTGTCGGCAAGAACATGCCGGAAAAACCGGACATCGGGTTTTCTCATCCCGGTGATGTTTGAGTAATAAACCTTTTTAAACAATGAATGATGATCGGTACCGAATGTATCGCGGAGATTCTGATTATGGGTGTCGGTATGGATCTTGTTGGTATTGCTTAACAGGTACAGGTTGTATTTTTTGCCTAGGCGTTTTAGCAGGTCGATCCGCTCAGCGGGAGTTTCCCCGATCACGCTGTTCCACGCGGCATCAATTTCCCGGATCGTTGTGCCCGGGGATAAATACTTGCTGATGGTATTCCTGAACTCTTCCGGTATGATCTTCCCTGTTTCAAAATCGGTAAGAAATTCTGTCTGGTGTGATTTTGAAAAGTATTGCCCGAAATTTTCCAGGCCCAGGTCCTGAAACATTCTGGCGGTAGCTTCAAAATCGAGCTCGGTTATTACACCTCCCCAATCAAAAATAATATTAGAAATGCTATCCTTGTTTATTTGTCCGAGGTTCGATATTTTCATTATTTTAGCAATTTAAGCAGCAAAAATACAAAGATATCTGACGGATTGGGCAAGCCATAGTGTAAAACCTAAAAATGCATAATACATGGGTAGCATAGGACTTATTGCCGGACATGGTCTGAAAATCACTGATCACATTCAAAAACGTAAAGACCGGGAGATCAGCACTCCTTACGGAAAGCCAAGTTCAAAACTGATCACAGGCGAAATAGAGAACAAAGAAGTGATTGTTCTGCACCGACACGGGGAAAAAGGGGATATTCCGGCGTTTCTGGTAAATAACAAGGCCAATTTGTTTGCTTTTCATGAAATGGGATGCAAAAGTATACTTGCCACTTCCATTTGCGGAAGCCTGCAGGAAGAGATCATGGTCGGTGAATTCGTGGTTTTTGACCAGTTTATCGATCTGACCACTCACCGGGAACTGACATATACCGATAAGCTGCCTGTCAAAACACTGAATCATTCCGCTTTCAACAAGCCGTTTTCCGATGATATACGGGATCATATCATTGAAGCTTCGGTGATAAAGGGATTTACCATTCATACCAAAGGCACTGTCCTGGCCGTGGACGGCCCGCGGCAGTCGACCAGGGCGGAATCGAACCTGTTCAGGCACTGGGGAGCCG
>JASFVU010000167.1:0-6406 GCA_050049665.1 Bacteroidales bacterium
CCAGAATAGATTTAATTTCTTCAAGTATCCCGAACTGACTGTCGATATATTCTTCAGCCTTTCCCGCTGTGTAAGCCTGAATACGCCGTATACCCGCTGCGATTGAATCTTCCCTGATAATTTTGAATATTCCGATATTCCCTGTGGCCGATACGTGTGTTCCTCCGCACAGTTCAACCGAATCCCCGAATTTAATGACACGAACGGAGTCGCCGTATTTTTCGCCGAACAATGCCATAGCTCCCAGATCCCTGGCCATTTCCATGGGCATATCCCTGAATTCTTCCAGTTTATAATTTTCCCTGATCTTCTCATTTACAATGTGTTCTATCTTGAGAAGCTGTTCATCGGAGATCTTCTGAAAGTGCGAAAAGTCGAACCGCAGGTATTCAGGATGTACAAGGGACCCCTTCTGCTCAACATGTTTCCCCAGAACTTCTCTGAGTGCATAATGAAGCAAATGTGTGGCCGTATGGTTATTCGCTGTGGCTTGTCTGACATCCTTGTCTACTACCGCTTTAAACAATCCATCCGGTTTTTCAGGTAACTTCCGGGTAATATGAAGGCTCAGGTTATTTTCCTTTACCGTATCCAGTATATCTATTTTCTCTCCGTTCTTCTGAATATATCCCTGATCACCTACCTGCCCTCCACTTTCACCATAGAATGGTGTACGATCAAAGACCAGGTGGTAAAAATCTTTTCCTTTGGAGGAGATTTTCCTGTATTTAACCAGCCTGACTTCTGTCCGGAGCACTTCGTAACCAACAAATTCCTGGGAATCAACCGGTAAAAGAAGTACCCAGTCTTCAGCATCACTCTCGGATGCTTTTCGGGACCTGGATTTCTGAGCTTCCATCTCACTGTTAAATTCTTCAACATTCACCGACATCTCATTTTCACGCAATATCAGTTGTGTCAGGTCCAGGGGAAAACCAAAAGTATCATAGAGTTCAAAGGCTTTTCTTCCGCTTATTACCGTATTGTTTGACGACATAGCCGCAACCATCAGGCCTTCCAGAAGCTTTATGCCGGAGTCGAGTGTTCTGAGGAAAGCTTTTTCCTCATCCATAATTACATGCTCAATGAGCTCCTTCTGGGCAATCAATTCGGGAAAGGTATCTCCCATGGTCTCAGCCAAAACACCTGTCAACCGGTATATGCCGGGCTCTTTCTGATCCAGGAAGGTGTAATTATACCTGATCGCACGACGCAAAATCCTGCGAACAACGTAGCCGGCTTTGGAATTTGATGGCAGTTGTCCGTCAGCAATGGAAAACGCAACAGCCCGCACATGATCGGCCACAACACGCATGGCAATGTCGTACTTATCCTTTTCTCCGTATGTTCTTCCGGAGTATTCTTCAACTTTTCCGATCAGGGCCTGAAAGATATCCGTGTCATAATTTGACCGTTTATTCTGCAATACCATACACAATCGTTCAAAACCCATTCCGGTATCCACATGCTTTTTAGGTAATTTCTCCAACCTGCCGTTTGCTTTCCGGTTGTACTGAATGAATACCAGGTTCCATATCTCGATAACCTGCGGATGACCGGTATTTACCAGCAAAGCACCGTCTTTCTTTTTTCTTTCTTTCTCATCACGGAGATCAATATGAATTTCAGAACACGGTCCGCAGGGACCTGCCTCACCCATTTCCCAAAAGTTATCCTTTTTTGAATATTTTAATATGCGGCTTTCGGGAAGATGTTTCTTCCAGTAAGTGATCGCCTCAGCATCTTCAGGCAAATCATCCTTTTGATCTCCTTCAAATACCGTTGCATACAATTTATCGCTGTCAATCTGCATTGTATCAACCAGAAATTCCCATGCCCAGCCAATGGCCTCTTTTTTAAAATAGTCACCGAATGACCAGTTGCCCAGCATTTCAAACATTGTATGGTGATAGGTATCATGCCCGACTTCTTCGAGATCATTATGTTTCCCCGATACCCTCAGACATTTTTGTGTATTAGCCACCCTCTTTTCCTTTGATACCGTATGTTCGAGAAATATATCCTTGAATTGATTCATGCCGGCATTTGTAAACATAAGGCTCGGATCATCCTTCACAACCATAGGGGCTGACGAGACTATTTTATGATCTTTGGATCTGAAAAATTCAAAAAATTTTCTGCGTACCTGTTTAGAATTCATTTATTTTCTTCTAAATTTCTTTGTATTTCCTGCTAATTTATTAACATTAGCAACAGAAAAGGGTTTGTAAAACTAATTTTTTTCTTATAGATTTGTTGCCACTCACACTAAATAGTTTAAACATCTTATATTCCAATTGATTTCGAAAAGAAAGAGATATAATTTTGATACGGATGCACTATCGTATGTTGAAGTGAGAAATCCTGTTGTCAAAAGATTTTTTCGTGGCTTTCTGAAATTCGTTCTGTTAAATATCCTTTCATTTACTCTTCTTATTATTTTGTATTTATTTATAAATTCCCCGGAAGCCATACTCCAGGAACTGCGGATCAATAAATACAATGACAGGTATTCCCTTCTCAATGTCAGGTTGGACAGTCTTTCGGACTTGCTGCGGGAGAGTCATTTTACTAACGATAATCTGTATCGTGAGATTCTGGAAATGGATTCCGTGCCGGAAAATATACGACTAGCCGGTACAGGAGGGCATGATCCGTATGCTCATTACCCTGAAAATCATTCAGGCAGAATCCTGACTATGTTATCAACAAAACTTGAAAATATTTACAAGCAGACATCCATCCAGGAAAAATCTTATGATGAGATACTTACAGTTGCTGTGGAAAGAAAGAAAAAAATTGAGCACATACCTGCTATAACCCCCGTAAACTATACAGAGAGCATTTGGATAAGTTCGTATTTCGGAACAAGAAGTGATCCTTTTACCTTCCGTTTAAGAGCCCATACCGGTATAGATTTTGTTGGCCCCAGAAACACAGAAATTTACAGTACGGCTAAAGGAAATGTAACCTTAATAAAACATTCACGTAGAGGCTATGGAAACGAGGTTGTAATCAAACATGGTTATGGTTACAGTACCAGATACGCACATTTGGAAAAAATTCTGGTTAAAGAAGGGCAAAAAGTTGAACGTGGGGAATTGATCGGACTAATGGGCAACACCGGCAGATCAACAGGAACCCACCTTCATTACGAAGTAAGAATTCATAACCGACCAACAAACCCACTGAACTTTTTCGCCGAAGATCTTTCACCGGAAGAATTTGAAAAACTAACTAACAAATCAGATTAATCGCAATATGGCGAAGCACAAATATAAATTTAATCCGGATTCCCTGAGTTACTCGAAAGTGACCAAAACCCCCAGGCAAAAATTCATGACTTTTATAACCTACTTTTTTGCCAGTCTGGTGTTAGCGGTTTTATATTTCCTGGTTTTCTCCATATTTTTCGATTCACCCAAGGAGAAAGGATTAAAACGTCAGATAAGCGAGTTAAAAGCCAATTACCAGATCGTTAACGACGAACTGGACCGCATTGAGACCGTATTGACCGATCTGCAGGAACGGGATGATAATATTTACCGGACTATTTTTGAAGCAGAACCGGTATATTCCTCAATGAGGGAAGCCGGGTTTGGAGGGACAAACAACTATCGCGACCTTGAAAAGCTTGAGAATTCCGAACTGGTTATTGAGGTAAAGTCAAGACTGGATAAACTGATGCGGAAAGTATATATTCAGTCCTCATCATACGATCAGATCATTGACCTGGCAAAAAATAAAGAAGTAATGCTGGCATCGGTTCCGGCCATTCAGCCTATCTCAAATAAAGACCTCAAAAGAACTGCCAGTGGTTGGGGTTATCGTATACATCCCATATACAAGATCAGAAAATTTCATTACGGAATGGACTTCACAGCACCAACAGGAACAGAAATTTATGCAACCGGCGATGGTGTGATTGAAATTACGCAAAGCTCAAAAAGAGGCTATGGGAATAAGATCGTCATCAACCACGGATTCGGGTATAAAACATTGTATGCCCACATGAATAAATTCAATGTCAAACGCGGACAAAAAGTAAGCCGGGGGGATGTTATCGGTTTTGTCGGAAACACGGGATTATCAACTGCTCCGCACCTCCATTACGAAGTGTCGCTCAACGGAAAAAGAGTAAACCCTGTAAACTACTACTTTAACGACCTTACCGCTGAAGAATATGAAAGAATGATCGAGATTTCCATTAAATCAGGTCAGTCATTCGATTAATCAGCTGCGTAACAGTTCTATGAAAAATATCATTCCCGCTTTGATTTGCATACTTTTTTTGCAGAAAGTATTTCTTTTAGCCGCATCCCCTCCCGATACCCTGAACCATACTAATTTAACTCCCCGGTACGAAGTCATTATCCCTACTTTTCTGGGTAATGAAAAACGCAATTATTACGGCGAAGATCCTCCGGATACGCTGGAAGTAATCTGGAAGCTCTACCTGGGAAAAGGGGAAACAGTTATTTCAAGAAAGCTGGGGTCAAGGATCTGGTCAGGTGCCGGCTGGACCGGCCAGCCTCTGATGGTATCAGAAGATTCGGGATTGTTCCTGATCCAGGGCGCTTATGATCACCACCTGAAAAAGATCGATGCACAAACAGGAAAATTAATCTGGCAATACAGGTTTGATGATGTGGTTAAGGGTACCGGATCGATCTGGGAAGCGCCGGATACTTTTCCTCCGGATGAAAGACTTATTATTCTTCAGGGTAGCCGGCTTGGTGTCGGCAACTACCTGGATACAAAACATATTCCCAGTTACAGGGCTGTTTCATATTATTCGGGCCGTGAACTCTGGCGCCTGGACGTTAAATGGACTGACAGCTACAGCAGGGATGCCGACGGAAGTGCGCTGATATTAAATGACACTGCCTATATCGGACTGGAAAATTCGCTGTTTACCGTACTGAATCCTTCGCCTTACAAAGCCACGGTTATTGATGGTATGCTTCAGCCCGAGATCATTCAGGAAACCATGTTGTATACAAAACCGGACGTAATAAACCATAAGAATAATGTTGTTACCGAATCTTCGCCATGCCTGATCGACAGTATCATTTATATTGCATCGGGATCAGGCCATGTTTATGGTTATGATCTTCGCAGCAAAAAACTCGTATGGGATTTTTTTATAGGCTCTGATATTGACGGATCCGCTGTTGTGACCTATGACAAATGTCTGCTCGTAAGCGTTGAAAAACAGTATATTCCGGGACACGGCGGGGCTTTCAAACTGGATCCTTCAAAACCTCCCGACCAGGCTGTTCAATGGTACCTTCCTACCGGAGATACGGAATATGCAAGCTGGGAAGGAGGGATCATAGGCAGTGGTGCCGTAAATGATCATTATATTGACAGCAACGGGATACATCTGGCTGCATTTTCGGCCATTGACGGCTACTTATATGTTGTGCAGCATGATTCGGCTGTCGGATCAAAAATTGTGAATGGCCCGCGCAATGATTCCGGGTATCCTATGCCGAGAGTAGTTTTTCAATACAGGATCGGAAATTCGATATCCACTCCTCTCCTGTTCCGGAACAAACTGATAGCGGCGGGCTATGGAGGACTGTACCTGTTTGAATACGACAGAGATCTCAACTTCAGACTACTGTCAAAATTTCCCGCCACTTTTGAGGCTACTCCTGTTGTATACAACAAAAAAGTTTATGTTGCATCAAGAAATGGTTATTTCTATTGTTTAGGTAAGAAAATGTAAGCTGTTGGTTTATTTCAATTTATTTCATAATTTAGAAATATCTATCTTTGTTGAGCGAAAGGTTTATCAGGATGCCTTATAAAGAAAAAAAAGTAGAAAAACTTTATTATTCAATCGGTGAAGTTGCCAGAATGTTCAAGGTAAACACTTCCCTGATCAGATTCTGGGAAAAAGAATTTGACATTATAAAACCGCGTAAGAATAAAAAGGGAAACCGGTTTTTTACAAAACAGGACATTGACAATTTTCACCTCATCTTTCACCTTGTGAAAGAAAAGGGGATGACCCTGAACGGTGCCAAAAAAAAGCTGAAAGAAAATAAAGAAGATACAACGAACAATTTCGAAGTCATAAAATCTCTTACCGAGATTAAAAACCTGCTGTTGGAAATAAAAGAAAATCTCTGAACAAGTCTCCGGTTTTCCCGGGGATTTTATTTTCCGGACCATCATCTCAAAATACGATCATGAAAATACAGGATATAATCAGGGCCCTTGAAGAACTTGCCCCGCCGGCCTTTCAGGAACCATATGATAATGCCGGATTGACAGTCGGTGATAAAAATGCTGAAGCGACAGGTATACTATGCACACTTGACGTGACTGACGAAGTGCTGGAAGAAGCTCTCAGGCTGAAAGCGAACATGATCGTGTCTCATCACCCGGTAATATT
>JASFVU010000168.1:0-6401 GCA_050049665.1 Bacteroidales bacterium
GCATCAACCAGTTCGTTGAAATTATGCGGCAATATTTTGGAAGCAAGTCCTACCGCTATCCCTTCAACACCCTGTGCCAGCAACAACGGAAATTTTACGGGCAGCGTAACAGGTTCTTTGTTCCTGCCGTCATAAGATAATTTCCATTGTGTGGTCTTTGGGTTGAAAACAACCTCAAGAGCAAATTTTGTGAGCCGTGCTTCAATGTACCGCGATGCGGCTGCGCCATCTCCGGTCAGTACATTTCCCCAGTTCCCCTGTGTGTCGATCAGCAGGTCTTTCTGACCCATCTGCACAAGTGCATCCCCAATGGAGGTATCTCCGTGAGGATGATATTGCATGGTATAACCGATGATATTGGCGACTTTGTTGTACCTGCCGTCATCAAGCCTTCGCATGGCATGAAGTATACGTCTCTGCACAGGTTTTAATCCGTCATCAACGTGCGGCACTGCCCTTTCCAGGATCACATAAGAAGCATAGTCCAGGAACCAGTCCTGGTACATGCCCGACAATTTGGTGACATGAGTAGATTTCTGATGATCGGCAATTTCAGATTCATTCAACGATTCATCATCAGGCAGTTTTCCTTTATTATCCAATTCTTCCTTACTCATTTTTCTTTCTCACACTTTTCATACTTCAACCAGGTCTTCCTCCACACGCAGATTCTCGATGATAAAATCCTGTCTCTCAGGCGTATTCTTCCCCATGTAAAAAGGGAGTATTTTGTTTACCGAATCATCTTTTTTCAGGGTCACCGGTTCCAAACGCATGTCTTTCCCTATGAAATGTTTGAACTCATCGGGGGAGATCTCTCCCAAACCCTTGAATCGCGTTATTTCAGGTTTCCCTCCCAGTTTGTTCAGAGCTTCCGCTTTTTCCTCTTCGCTGTAACAATAAATTGTTTTCTGCTTGTTCCTTACCCGGAACAGGGGGGTCTGCAAAATGTACACATGGCCTCTTCTTACCAGTTCAGGAAAAAACTGGAGGAAAAAGGTCAGTAACAACAACCGGATATGCATGCCGTCCACATCCGCATCAGTAGCAACAACTACGTTATGATAGCGAAGGTTATCGATATCCTCCTCAATATTCAGAGCGGCCTGCAGCAGGTTAAATTCCTCGTTCTCGTAAACGATCTTTTTGGTTAACCCGTATGAATTTAACGGCTTACCCTTCAAGCTGAATACAGCCTGCGTGTTTACATTACGCGATTTGGTTATGGATCCGCTCGCGGAATCTCCCTCGGTAATGAAAATGGTTGTTTCCAGCCTGCGCTCGTCGTTTGAATTCAGGTGGATTTTACAGTCCCGAAGTTTTCTGTTATGCAAACTGACTTTTTTGGCACGTTCCCTGGCCAGTTTCTGAATGCCCGAGATAGCTTTTCTTTCCTTTTCGGCTTCTATGATCTTTCTGTGAATTGCTTCTGCCACACCTGGGTGTTTATGCAGATAATCATCCAGATGCTTTTTGACAAAATCATTCACATAGCGCGAAACAGAGGGCCCTTTTGGACCCATATCTTTTGAGCCGAGCTTTGTCTTTGTCTGTGATTCGAATACCGGATCCTCAATTTTTATGCTTACTGCCGCTATAATGGATGCCCGGATGTCAGAGGGATCGAAATTCTTGTTGTAAAACTCACGGATCATCTTTACATAGGCTTCACGAAAAGCCTGTAAATGGGTCCCTCCCTGGGTTGTATTCTGACCGTTGACAAACGTATAATACGTTTCACCGTACTGATTGCCGTGAGTCATGGCAACCTCCATATCACCGTTCTTCAGATGCAGGATAGGATATAATCCTTCTGCATTCATATTCTCTTCAAGCAGATCGAGCAGCCCGTTTCTGGAAACAAATTTCTCTCCGTTCAACCTGATGACCAGTCCGGCATTCAGGTAAGTATAATTGCGAACAAGAGACTCGACGTAATCTTCAATGAACCTGTAATTCCCGAATAACTTCCCGTCGGGAATGAATTCTACCAGTGTCCCGTTTTTTTCGCCGGTTTTCTCTTCACCCGATTCGTTCAGGAGGTTTCCATCCGAAAAATACGCTGCCTTCATAACCCCGTCACGATAAGCTTTTATATCAAAACGGTTTGACAATGCATTGACTGCCTTGATACCAACTCCGTTCAGTCCTACAGATTTTTTAAATACCTTGGAATCGTATTTGGCCCCGGTATTCATTTTTGAAGCCACATCTTTCAGTTTGCCCAGCGGGATACCGCGTCCGTAATCACGAACGGTAACCGTATTTTCATTGATCGTGATCCCGATCTCTTTGCCAAACCCCATCATGTATTCATCCACTGAATTGTCAAGAACTTCCTTCAACAGAATGTAAATCCCGTCATCTTTGGAAGACCCGTCACCCAACTTGCCAATATACATCCCGGGCCTGCGGCGTATATGTTCTTTCCAGTCCAGGGTGCGAATCGTCTCTTCAGAATAATTTGCTACTGACATAATCATTGGCTTTGTCACAAATATATAGAATTAGAAGGTGGTTGGTTAATTTGTTTATTAACCCTTAATTAACAGAAAAGGGTGTTGATATGTTAGTAAATAAGTTAGGGTGTGGAAAAATAAAAATGAGGCAGGGATCTGAAGTTCCTGCCTCTGGGTGTCAATCAATCAATAACTTAAAATTAGCTGGTCTAATTTACAAAAAAAAATTAACAACTCCAAGGGTTTTACAGTTAAGCGGTTATACCTGCCGGATTCTCTGATTTACAGCGAAAATATCATGTCCGGGACGGATAAATTCTGCCTGCCGTCCGGATACGATCAGATCATCACGACAACCATTGCAGGACTTCATCAGGAGACGGATTTTTCAATCCCAGCTTATTTTTTTTATTGTATCCGCACAGCTCCTGGTGCAGTTTGGTATGCTTTTCAACGTTCTTCAGTGAATCCAGTGTTTTATAACCCAACTGATTCAGAGGGTTTATCCACTCTTCGGGTATGCCTGTTTTCATAAACGCTTCCTTGCTGTCGGTGCGTTCCCGCTTTTCCGGCCGCATCTGGGGAAAGAAAAGAACATCCTGAATGCTTGGCTGATTGGTCATGATCATGGTTAACCTGTCAATTCCCATACCCATCCCTGAAGTCGGCGGCATGCAGTATTCCAGGGCCCTTACAAAATCGTAATCGATGTACATGGCTTCTTCATCTCCTTTTTCAGACAGCTTCAGCTGTTCCTGAAAACGTTCCAACTGATCGACCGGGTCATTCAGTTCAGAATAAGCATTACACAACTCGCTCCCGTTCACGATCAGTTCGAATCGCTCGGTCAGTTCGGGATTGTTCCTGTGTTTCTTACAGAGCGGCGACATTTCCACAGGATAATCGGTGATGAAAGTAGGCTGTATCAGGTGATGTTCGACCTTCTCTCCGAAGATCTCATCAATGATCTTCCCTTTTCCCATGGTATCATCCACTTCAATGTTCATGTCAGCACAAACTTTTCTGAGCCGGTTCTCATCCATCCCCGTGATATCCACACCCGCATATTCTTTAATGGAACCGATCATGGTCATCCGCTTAAACGGCCTTTTGAAATCAATGGTCCTGTCTCCGAATACCACTTTCGTTTTGCCATGGAGATCAAATGCGACCTTTTCAATGATCTCTTCTGTAAAATCCATCATCCACAGATAATCTTTGTATGCGACATAAATTTCCATCACCGTAAATTCGGGATTATGCGCACGGTCCATGCCTTCATTCCTGAAATCCTTTGAAAACTCGTATACTCCGTTAAATCCGCCGACGATCAGGCGTTTCAGGTACAATTCATTGGCGATTCTCAGGTAAAGCGGAATATCGAGGGTATTGTGGTGTGTAACAAACGGCCTTGCGGCAGCTCCTCCCGGGATGGGCTGCAGGACCGGGGTCTCCACTTCCAGGAAACCCTTTGAATTGAACAAGGCCCTCATGGAATCATAAATCCCGGTACGGGCAATAAAGACTTCCCGCACTTTTGGATTAACCACCAGGTCAACGTACCGCTGCCTGTACCTGAATTCCGGATCGGTAACGGCATCGTATACTTTCCCGTCTTTTTCTTTTACAACAGGCAACGGCTTAAGGGATTTCGCCAGCAGCACCAATTCCCTGACATGAACGGATATTTCGCCCATTTGCGTGATGAATACAAACCCTTTTACTCCAATGAAATCACCGATGTCAAGAAGTTTTTTAAAAACCGTATTGTACAGGGTGGTGTCTTCTCCGGTACAGATATCGTCCCGGGTAATGTACAACTGGATCCGTCCCTTCTGATCCTGCAGCTCGGCAAAAGAAGCTTTCCCCATCACGCGCTTACTCATCAGTCGCCCGGCAATTGAAATATCCTTAAACATATTTTTCCCTTCAACAAATTTCTCTTTTATATCTTTTGAAGTAATGTTCACCGGATACTCATCAGCCGGAAAAGGCTCGATGCCCAATTCCCTGAGCTCCTTTAAAGCCTGCCTCCTGTATTGTTCCTGTTCGCTAAAATCAGACTGGTTCATGGAATTCAATTCATAAGATTTCTGCAAAGATAAAAATTAACTTCAGAGGGAAAGCTATCCGGAACTTATTGAAATTCCTGCCGGCAAAAGTTACTGAATCTCGCTACCTTTGTAAAAAGTCAGATTCATATGACGATAAAAACAAAGGAAGAGAGAGTCAGACTGCCTCATTGGATGAAGGTGCCGATGCCACATGGCAGGGACTATTCGAGGGTGAAGAACATTGTACTGCAGCAAAAGCTGAACACCATCTGTGTGAGTGGAAATTGTCCTAATAAAGGGGAATGCTGGAGTGCAGGAACAGCCACGTTCATGATATTGGGTGAAAAATGCACGAGAAACTGTAAATTCTGCCAGGTATATACCATGAAACCCGATCCGGTCGACCGGGAAGAACCCGAACGACTGGCACAAACAATAAAATCACTGAAGCTGAAACACGCTGTTATTACTTCCGTGGCCCGTGATGAACTGCCGGACGGCGGGGCTCAGTTCTGGGCCACGACCATCAGGACCGTCAAAAGGGAGAACCCCGGGCTAACCATGGAAGTGCTGATTCCCGATTTCCGGAGAGGCCCCAGGGCTCTTGACCTGGTTATCAATGAAAACCCCGAGGTCATCTCTCACAATATTGAAACAGTGAAAAGGTTAACCTCTGCCGTACGCTCCATGGCCCGGTATGAGCATAGCCTGGATCTGCTGAACTATGTGGCCGGTTCGGGAGTCATTGCCAAATCGGGTCTGATGCTGGGACTGGGAGAAACAGTAGAAGAAGTGATGGAAGCAATGGAGGATTCTCTGAACGCCGGTGTAAAGGTTTTTACGATCGGCCAGTATCTGCAGCCATCAGATAAACATTATCCGATAAAAGAATATGTCAGGCCGGAAGTATTCGTAAAGCTTAAAGAAACCGGTCTGAAAATGGGTTTCCGGTATGTGGAAAGCGGACCCCAGGTAAGGTCATCTTACCATGCCGAGCGACATATTAATGCCTGAATGGTATGCAGCATTTTGTTCATTTTATTGATCTGGGCCCTAAAGAATACAAAGAAGCATGGGAATTTCAGGAACGCGTTCATTCCCGTGTCCTCGATAATCGAAGCAGCCAGGGAAAAGATGCTGATGCCGGAACGCTTTTGTTCTGTGAACATCCTCATGTTTATACCCTCGGGAAAAGCGGGCAGTCTGACAATTTGCTCATCAATGAAGATTTCCTGAAAAAGATCAATGCCACCTTTTACAGAAGCAACAGGGGCGGAGACATTACCTATCACGGCCCCGGACAAATTGTCGGATATCCTGTCTTTGACCTGGATAAGCTGAAGTCGGGTGTCAGAACATACATATACAGTATAGAAAAAACTATCATTAAAACACTTGAAAAATTCACCATTGAATCCGGAAGGCTCGACGGGGCTACCGGTGTCTGGCTGGATGCGGGCCAGCCTACTGCCAGAAAGATCTGTGCCATCGGGGTAAGGATAAGCAGGGCCGTTACAATGCATGGTTTTGCCCTGAATGTCAACACCGACCTCAATTATTTCTCCTACATCAATCCCTGCGGATTTCAGGACAAAGGAATAACCTCCATGCAGAAAGAGCTCGGCCGTGAAGTGGATCCGGAAGCCGTAAAAAACGAATTGAAAACCGGTATCAAAGAAGTATTTTCCCTCAGGGAAGCAAAAGAAAATTCGTAATTTATTCGTGAAATTCAGATTTCAAAAATGCAGTGCATTGAAATCTGTAAGTTGAACGAACTGAACGAAGTGGTCTCATGACCCCGAGTTCTCGGGGAATAATCCCGATAACTTGTCGCTTGCGCCAAAGCTTCAGCGACGGAGCTCCTTCTCCGTAGTAAAACTACGAAGGA
>JASFVU010000169.1:0-6378 GCA_050049665.1 Bacteroidales bacterium
ATAGCGAAGCGTATCGGCATTATGTGGTTTAATACCCCGATGCTCTGCATCGGAATTTTGGGTTCAGGGTTCTACCCTGAGGATTCATACCATTGATTTCTGCACTGTTTAAATAAAACGTTTATTTTTATGGCTGATTATGAATCCGTTTAACAATCTTTCTCAATGAAAAAATACCAGTGTACTGTTTGCGGCTATGTTTACGATCCCGTTGAGGGCGATCCTGACGGGGGCATTCCTCCGGGAACTCCTTTTGAAGATATCCCGGATGATTGGGTATGTCCGGTGTGTGGTGTGGCTAAAGAAGATTTTGAACCTGTTGATTGATCAGTTCTCCGGAATTTTTTCAAGCACTTTCAGCAGTAATTTCCAGAATTTTTCTACCGTTGATATGTCCATTTTTTCGTGTGGAGAGTGAGCATCCCTGATGGTGGGTCCGAATGAGACCATATCCAGGCCGGGGTATTTTTCCAGGAACAAGCCACATTCCAGTCCTGCATGAATTGCCCTTACAACCGGGTTCTTACCGAATAATTCAAGGTATGCCGATTTACTGGTATGCAGGATCTCAGAATTTTTATCAGGCGTCCAGCCCGGGTATCCTGCTGTTTTTGTCGCCTTTGATTTGGAGAGTTCGAATAAGGAAACGATCTGATTTGAGATATTCCGTTTGGAAAAGTCTTTTGAACTGCGCTGGCTTGTGACGATCTCTATGATATTGTTTTCGGAAATACCCACCGATGCGAGGTTGGTCGATGTCTGCACAAGGCCCGGTATATCACGGCTCATTTCCATTACACCGTCCGGACACGAATAAAGGGAATTGACCAGTCGCTTCTGAACATTGTTTTTCAGCATAAATTCAGGCAGTTCCGCTTCTTCCATCCGGATATCCAGGTTTGGTTCCGTGTCTGAATATTCGCTTCGTATGGTCGTTCTGAATTCGTCAAAATGGGAAAGAAAAGGATTGATCCCCTCTACATTGACTATAATTCCGGCCCCGGATTCCCTTGGAATGGCATTTCTGAGATTTCCTCCCCACAGGTTAAATATCCGTATTTTACACAGCTTCGATACTTCCCATAAAAAACGGGCGAGAAGTTTGATGGAATTCCCGCGGCCTTTGTTGATATCGTCTCCCGAATGGCCTCCCTTCAGGCCGCTGATATTAATGATAAAGGCAACTCCGTTCTTTTTACCCGATACGATTTTACAGGGCATGGAAATTAACGTATCAATCCCTCCTGCACATCCGATAAAAAGTTCACCTTCATCCTCAGAATCAAGATTGATCAGTATTTCTGCGTTAAAAAATTCCGGACCGATATTAAATGCGCCTGTTAATCCTGTTTCTTCATCCACGGTAAATAAGCATTCAAGAGGACCGTGTTTTAAAGATTTATCTTCAAGAATGGCAAGTTGTGCTGCTATTCCGATCCCATTATCCGCGCCAAGTGTCGTACCTTTTGCCTTTACCCAGCCTTTTTCCGTATATGCCTCGATGGGGTCGCTGTTAAAATCATGTTCTTTATCCGAATCTTTTTCACATACCATGTCTAAATGACTTTGCAGGACCACTCCTTTCTTATTTTCACAACCTGTTGCCGGAGGCTTGGATATTAGTATGTTTCCGGTTTCGTCTTTTTTGTATTTGAGTTTATGGTGTTCGGCAAAATCGATCAGATAAGCGATTATTTTTTCTTCTTTTTTCGAAGGACGCGGTATCCGGAGAATTTCACCGAAGTAATTCCAGACGGCAGGAGGTTGAAGCTGATCAAAAGGATTCATTTTTTTTCTTTTAAAAATAGGAATAATAAGCATTACAGAAAAATCAAAAAAGAATATCCCGAACTCTCTGTTTGCATTGTGCTTTCGTGATATTATTTTTTTAAAACCCAAGATATTTTATACTTTCGCTACGCTGAATAGATCATTAGAGGAGATTACCTTAGCCCTTTGTATCAGATGTTGACCTTCGATATCATATTGGTGTTCATTGCTATTATCTTCATTTTGATATCGCTCTACAGAGAAATTTTCGGTCCTGCCTTCACTTTTCTTCTCGCCATTCTGTTCCTCGGACTTTTTAATGTTTTAACGGCAGGAGAGATCCTTGCAGGTCTGGCAAATGTTCAGGTTGCTATTATTTTATTGTTGCTGGCTCTTGGTGACATGATACGGAAAACAGCGATCATTGAACGGGTTTTTGACAGACTTTTCCGTTCGGCCAGAAGTTATAACGGTTTCCTGAGCCGGATGATGCTTATTGTTGCGGCGTTCTCTTCCTTTCTGAATAATACCCCGCTTGTTGCCATTATGATGCCTTACGTACATAACTGGTGTAAGAGAAATAACTATTCATCGTCAAAATTTCTGATCCCCTTGTCTTATGCAGCCATACTGGGCGGATCGATTACACTGATCGGAACATCGACCAATCTCATTGTTGCCGGTATGGTGGAGGAACAAAAGATCATATCCGACCTGAAGCCCATGCAAATGTTCGATTTTATCTATGTAGGCATTCCCATGGTGTTCATTGGTTTTTTGTACATCCTTCTGATCGGTAAGAAATTGCTTCCGGACCGTGCAGGAGGAAGCGAAGATCAGAATGCCAGCAGGCGTACCTATTTTATTGAGACCCGTGTAAGAAGCGGATCATACCTGATCGGGAAAAAGGTCGGGGCAACGAACTTAAGGACCCTTAAAGGATTATTGCTGGTTGAAATAGTAAGAGATGGTTATTCCATAGAAGGTTCCAGGACAGAGACAGTGATCAGCGAGGATGATATACTTGTTTTTGCAGGTGAAACGCAGAAAATAGCCGACCTTGTGGAAACCGAAAAGGGACTTGTTGTTCCGGAAGTCGGAATGATGTCAAGGGCTAAAAAAGCGGAAGTCGTAGAGCTTGTGGTATCTCAGAATTCAGCGCTCATCGGGAAAGAGGTTCATGAGGTGAATTTCAGGGCAAAATACGATGCCGCTGTCCTGGCTGTACACAGAAATGCCGAACATATCAGAAAAAAAATAGGAAAAGTTGAACTGCGTGCAGGAGATGTGTTGCTTGTTTATGCCGGTGCGGCATTTAACAGTCGCACCCAATTGTCGCAGGATTTCTATTTTATCTCACGGATCAAAGATTACATAAAAGTAGAAAATTATAAAGTATACACCCTGCTGGGAGGGCTTGTGCTTGCTATCGTGTTATCCGCATTCAATGTGTTGAATCTCTTCCATGGTCTGCTTATCCTGATTGTTATGGCAATGGTGTTTAAAATAACGACGCCAAAAGACTTTCCCAGAAGCCTGGATTACAACCTCGCCCTGATCATTGTTTTGTCACTTGCCCTTGGAACGGCCATGGTAAAAACGCGTGCTGCCGAGCTGATCGCTGATGGTATCATTTCACTATTCATGCCTTTGGGAAAGATCGGTGTTTTATTTGGTGTATACCTGATAACGACTATTCTCGCGGCGTATATCACCAATAAGGCTTCGGTGGGTATCATATTTCCGATCGCACTCACTGTGGCCAGTAACCTGAATGTATCCCCAACACCCTTTGTTTTAACAGTGGCTTATGCCTCGGCTGCAAATTTTATGACACCTATCGGATATCAGACCAACCTGATGGTTTATGGCCCCGGTAATTATTCGTTTACCGACTTTTTCAAAGTTGGCGCTCCCCTGACTGTCCTTTATATGATCACGACTGTTACAATCCTTTCACTCATCTATTTTTAATATGAAACAAGCACGACAGGAATACCTTGATATAGCCATCAGATCAGCCATTGATGCAGGGAGTGCTACTTTGAAGTTCTATTCGGAAGAAACCGAAGTAATATACAAAGATGACAATTCGCCTCTGACCCGCGCCGATCTCGAATCGAACAGGGTTATCAATGATTACCTGAACAAAACAGGAATACCCGTTTTAAGTGAGGAGAACAGGATGATACCCTATTCCTCCAGGTCGGCCTGGAACAGATTCTGGCTCGTAGATCCCCTGGACGGTACCAAGGAATTCATTAACAAAAGTTCGGAATACACGGTCAATATAGCGCTTATTGAAAATAATATCCCGGTGCTGGGTGTTGTGTATGTTCCTGTTATGTCCCTGTTATATTTCGGAACGGAAGAAACCGGGAGTTTTAAGGTCAGCATTGATGCTCAATCCGATCTCAATACCATTCAAAGGAACCCGGAGAAGATCCATACCGGCAGTATTCACAAAAAACTGATCGTAGTAGCCAGCAAATCGCACCTGAATGAGGAAACGGAACAATTCATTGCAAAACTGGAGAGCGTAAAAGGGGAATGTGAAAAAAGGTCATTCGGCAGTTCCCTGAAACTTTGTATGGTTGCAGAAGGCAGTGCAGATGTTTATCCCAGGCTCGGGCCTACCATGGAATGGGACACAGCTGCCTCCCATGCAGTTGCCCGGTTTGCAGGATGCAAAATAATAAGGCTGCCTGATAAGAAAGATCTTCAGTACAACAAACAGGACCTCCTGAATCCTTATTTTCTTGTTTACAACCGGTTGCTGGACCCTGAGATCATGCGCATCATCTGATGAGCGCTATGCCTCCGTATTTTGTTTCGACGTTCACCACAGGAAGGTTGTCTTTTTTATTGCCGACAATTCCTTTCACGGTCATTTCGGTATTCTCCTGAAATCTGTTTACCCTGGCATCAGAAGGATATTGAATTTTTGCATACTTAGCATAGCCATCGAGGCTGTATGATGCATCAGGATCAATACCGATCTTTACGGAACCATAGCTGTTCTCGATCTCTATCAGTTCAAATGTGGGAGGGATATAATCTATCTTCGTATCGGTATATTTTGTTCTGATCCTGAGTTTGTTGATCAGCTTGTCAAACCGGAAATTTGAATATTGGGCCTCTGCGACGAAATTTGAAATTTTTCCGATATTGTACGTGTCGTACTTTGATTCACAGACAATGGAGCTGTTTTTTTCAATGTTCACCTTTGAATATTTGCTGAGAATGATCAGGGCCTGACTGTTCTGAATATTCAGTTTTGAATACTTGATATTCAGTTTGATCCACTGACAGTTTTCAATTGTTCCGTTGGAATAACCGAGATTCAGTTCTGTCATGTTCTCTTTCCCTGATGCATACAGATGATTGACTTTCAGGTTTCCGTATTTCAGGGAAATGACAGATTCCGATTCCAGCTTATTGATAAATATATTACCGTACTTGTTGTTCAGTGTTACCCTCAGATCGGAAGGCATTTGTATTACATAGTTGATCTCAAATTTTTTGTTGTCGGTATGATAGTCATTGCCGATGATCCTGAAAAAGTCATCATCAAATGAAGTACGGACATAAATATCATTCCCTTCTTCATGGATGTCAATATCAATATTCTCAAGTACCTGTCTGGCCTTTTGGCTGTTCAGATCGTGAATAATGATCTTTACCTCAATGTTGACCTCCCTCTTTTCCCAGTCCCTTATGTCGACATCACCGTATTTTGTATCGATGTTCAACATGGTGTTCTTACTGACAGGAAAGGTTTTTTCGATATTCTCCACAACATCTTCCTGGGAAAAACAGGTTCCGGATGCAAATGTCAGTAGCAGAAGCATCGGGATGAATGAAGATTGTCTCTTTTCGTTTTTGTTTTTCATAATGGTTTTGATTTTATGATAAATTG
This sequence comes from Bacteroidales bacterium, assembly GCA_050049665.1. Lineage (GTDB taxonomy): Bacteria > Bacteroidota > Bacteroidia > Bacteroidales > UBA10428 > UBA10428. The sequence goes on from JASFVU010000169.1 coordinate 5,690, forward strand.
TTTATTCTTATTTTCTGAATTTGAATGATATCAGTTAATCCGTTCCATAATTTCATTTAAAAGGTCGAGTTTTACCTGGTATGTTCTCAGTATAGCACTGATCAGTCTTTCATCTCCGGGATTTTCATCAAGGTCTTTTTTAATGGTCCGGAAAGATTCATCGATCTCATTCAGGTCATCCATCAGGGTCTTATCCAACCGATCCTGACCGGATAATATTTCCATTCGCTGATTTATTTCTGTCTGAAAGTAAGTTTCAGCTTCAAAAAGTTCGGGAGTTACGTTGGCGAGAAGATATTTGCCGGCGGAAAAATTATCGGAAGTCAAAAGAGCAACAAACCCTATGGTAATGAGGACAACAACAGAAGCTGCAACCACCAGAGCACGGTTCAGAGTATGCCTCCAACGGGCATCCGATGATGATTCCAGTTTCTTAATGAATCTGTCAAGATGGCCTTCGGGAAGGTCCTCTTCAAAGGTATTTCTCTTATCCTGAATAAATTTTTCAATCATGCGTACGAAATTTTTCTTCCAGTTTCTCTTTCAGTTTTCTTTTCGCTCTGGTGAGTTGTGACCTTGATGTGGATTGAGAAATAGTTAGTATCTGACTTATTTCCTCATGGTCATAACCTTCAAAAAGAGACAGGGAAAGAATAACCCTGTATCCGTCGGGCAGTTCATTCATGGCC
>JASFVU010000170.1:0-6356 GCA_050049665.1 Bacteroidales bacterium
AATTGGCTCCCCTTCGGCCTGGCTCCTCTCTAAAATGCTCCACCGGAGCATTTCTTTACGTTCGGCCCTGCCATCTGGGCATTAACTAATTAACCAATTATGTATATTCAAAGAACTTTTCTGCCTATTCCAACTTTTGTCTGCTTGACGCTGGCGGAATTGGCTCCCCTTCGGCCTGGCTCCTCTCTAAAATGCTCCACCGGAGCATTTCTTTACGTTCGGCCCTGCCATCCGGGCATTAACTAATTAACCAATTATGTATATTCAAAGAACTTTTCTGCCTATTCCTGCTTTGGCTTTATTATGCCGGCAGAAACCCGAATCTTTTTCGGGTTTGCAAATATATAAATTATCTCAACAGTTCTACAACTCTTGAATACAAAAAGCCGGATGGCAACTATGCTCCGGCTTTTGTGATGACGTATACGTTTGATACCCCAGATTATTTTGACACGTCCGGTACTAAAAACGAGTCCCCGATACGTTTTATTTTATCAGCATCATATTTATCTTTTCTCTTTTGAGCTGATTTATACGGCGGATAATAATCAACCCAGGTTATCCATGGATTGATCACATAAGGAACAAGCACCGGTGTGGCAATATAGTCGATCAAATTGTCATCATAAAATTGATAGTTATCGTAATGATCGCCTTGAACCGCAATATCATCCGCTTCGGCCCATACATAATAGGATCGTGATTCCAATCCGATGAAAGAGATCATACCATGTTCATCGGCATTTCCCCATACAACGGCAAACTCATCATAATACCAGTCGTCAAGTGTTTCATATAGTATTACGTAAGCTCCGGGTACAATATATTCTATTTCCTCAGCCGGGTTCCATTCAGCAACAGTAATTTCCAGTTCGGTGTAAAATACTTCGATCTCCATTGTGGCAACATCCCGGTTACCATCCTTCGAAAACGCTGTAAGGGTAACCGTATAATAGCCTTCCTCCGTATATGTATGAACGGGGTTCGGGATATCCGTCACAGTACCGTCACCAAAGTCCCACTGGAAGGAAGTACTCCTCTCAGAAAGATTTGTAAACATGATCTGCTCATACGGTTGAACAGATCTTCTATCGGCAAGAAAGTCAGCATAAGGATGCACCTCACAACCAACCCAAAGCAAACTTAAAATAACTGTCAGTATAAATATCCTTTTCATGGTGATATCGTTTTTATGAATTAAAATCAAATGTTGTGCCAAAAAAATAAATTTCATTTTTAAACATAATCTATCAGACTGATCTACAGATAATTTAAAATATAATCCGTCATGCGTTTATACAGGTGATAGGTTGTGTTCCCGCCATAAATCGAATGATTTTTATTGGGGTAGATCTGCATATCAAACTGCTTGTTTTGCCTGACCAGTTCATCAATGAGCATGGCCGAATGCTGAAAATGTACATTATCATCTGCCAATCCGTGTATCAGCAGTAACTTTCCTTTCAGGTTATTAACATACCATAGCGGAGCTCCTTCATCATATCCGTGCGGATTTTCCTGTGGCTTTCGCATAAATCGTTCCGTATAAATGGTATCATAAAAGCGCCAGTCGGTCACCGGTGCAACAGCAATCCCCATCTTAAATACTTCGTTCCCGTTCATCAGGCATAAAAGACTCATATAACCTCCGTAGCTCCAGCCAAATATACCGATCCTTTTTTTATCTATGTATGACAATCCGGAAAGGTACCTGGCAAAAGCTACCTGATCTTCGGTTTCCAGTTTTCCCAATTGCAGGTAAGTAGATTTCTCAAACTCTTCCCCCCTTCCGTTTGTCCCCCGATTGTCAACACAGGCCACTATATATCCTTTCCGTGCCAGAAGTTGGAACCATGGCAATCTTGTATGCCACTCATCAAGAACCAACTGTGATTCCGGCCCGCCGTATACATATACCAAAACAGGGTATTGGCGTTTTTCATCAAAACCCGGAGGTAAGATCTTATATCCGTACAGGTTAATACCATGATCCGAGGTAAATGTAAAAAATTCCTTTTCCGTAAAATACGAACGTACCCGGTGTTTTAACTCCTCATTGCTCTCGAGAATCCTGACAACCTGATTATCCATGTTATAAATTGCGTATTCATAAGGGGTATTCGCATCAGAGTGAGTAAGGATATAATACGTGAAACCGGTATTAAATTGCACTGTGTTCACTCCTTTCCTGTGGGAAATTCTTGTTTTTCCCGATCCATCGAGCTGAATGGAATAAATATGCCTTTCAACAGGGGAAACTTCAGTTGAAGAATAATATATACGGCCCGTATTTTCATCTAACCCGTAAAATTTGTCGACCTCCCATTCCCCATGAGTAACCTGGTTGATCATTATCCCGGATGTATCGTACTGATAAATATGCATAAATCCGTCTTTTTCACTCATTATTAGGGCTTTCTTCCCCGAATCAAAAAATGTCACGAAATCATCAGTATATTCTGAAATATAGCGGTCATTGGTCTCTGTATAAAATACCCCGGAAGTACCTTTTTCCGTATTTGCTATCCTTATGTGAGCTTCATTTTGCCTTCTGTTCAGCTCAATTATACATAAATCCCTTGAGTCAGGCAACCATTTCATTCGTGGCAGGTACCTTTCTTTGTTCTGACCCGTTTCCATCATCTTTGAAGAACCATCCGTCAAATTATACACATAAATATCCACCAGGGCATTTTCTTCTCCTGCTTTCGGGTACTTGTATTTGTACCACTCCGGATATAAACTTTCATACATTGTCAGATTGAACATCCTTACGTGAGTTTCGTCGAACCGGTAAAATGCGATCTTCCTGCTGTCCGGCGACCAATAATGCCCTGTTTTCAATGTAAATTCCTCTTCATATACCCAATCAGGCATGCCATTGATAATTGCATTTTGCTGTCCATCGGATGTCACGGCAATCACTTTATCAGTTCCGATATCTTTGACATATAAATTATTCTGATACACAAAAGAGACTTTTTGTCCGTCGGGTGACAGAGAGGCCATTTGTTGCTCACCTTCCTGAAAAACAGGAATAAGCCTGTCTTCTTTACGGAGATACACGTAAAAATCCGATGAATAGGAATGCCTGTAAATTTCATGTTGCTCGGTGGTAAGCAATATAACCGACTCATCTGCATTAAAACTATAGTCAGTGATCATGGATATTTCCGAAACATCTGTTTCAGCCAGTGAAAACAACGTATCTGCTGTTTGACCCGTTGCATAGTCGTGGCGGATTATATACCTGTAGTTCACCAGAACAGAATAATACTCACCATAATTCATGGGATTCATAACCTCAATAGTATTAGGCAAATAAAGGTTCCTGCGATAAATCTTTTCCAGTGTAACAACATCCTCTCCATAGGTAAGGCTTCCTGTTATAACGAGAAATAAAAACGAATAGAATACAGAACAAAACTGATTTTTCATGCGTTAAATTTTAGTGAAGTTACATCCGGGCAATGCATATGAATGTCTCATCCTAACAGTAGAATTTATATCTTTGTTACCCTGTTTCAGTTATAAATATAAAACTAATGATAAAAATTACATTTCCCGATAATTCCGTCAGAGAATATAAGAAAGGGATAACAGGATTGGAAATAGCAGAGAGCATTAGTAACAGTTTGGCAAGAGAGGTGTTGTCTATTAGTGTAAATGGTGACCTTTGGGACATTACCAGGCCAATTCATCAAAGTGCAAAGATCAGGCTGCACAAATTTGATGACGAAGAAGGCAAGCATGCCTTCTGGCATTCTTCGGCCCATCTGATGGCCGAAGCCATAGAAACTTTATATCCGGGAACAAAATTCGGCATTGGGCCGGCCATTGAAAACGGGTTTTACTACGATGTAGATCCGGGGAATGGCACAATTATCAGTGAAGCGGATTTGCCAAAGATCGAAGCAAAAATGAAAGAACTTGCCCAACAAAAAAATGAATACAAAAGGCAGGAAATCAGTAAAAATGATGTACTTAACCTGTTTAAGAAAAAGGGCGATGAATACAAACTTGAGTTGATCAGCGAATTGGAAGACGGAACAATATCTTTGTACAAACAGGGAAATTTCACCGACTTGTGCCGGGGACCACACTTACCGGATACAGGTCCTATCAAAGCAATCAAATTACTGAATGTTGCCGGGGCATACTGGCGGGGAGACGAAAAAAGAAAGCAACTTACAAGAATATATGGTATAACCTTTCCCAAGCAAAAAATGCTGGATGATTACCTTGAAATGCTGGAAGAAGCAAAAAAAAGAGATCATCGTAAAATAGGGAAAGAACTTGAATTATTTGCCTTTTCACAAACTGTCGGACAGGGACTTCCCCTTTGGTTACCAAAGGGGGCTGCCCTGAGAGAACGTCTTCAGGATTTTCTGAAGCGGGTTCAGCGCAAGCATGGATACGAACTGGTGATGACTCCTCATATCGGTCAGAAAGAACTTTACATTACTTCAGGTCACTATGAAAAATACGGTAAAGATTCATTTCGACCCATTCATACTCCCCAGGAAGGTGAGGAATACCTGCTGAAACCCATGAACTGTCCCCATCATTGTGAAATATATAAAATCAAACCACATTCATACAGGGATCTGCCAATCAGGATGGCTGAATTCGGGACCGTATACAGATACGAGCAAAGTGGTGAGTTGCACGGACTTACAAGAGTGAGAGGATTCACGCAGGATGATGCGCACATCTTTTGCAGGCCGGATCAGCTGAAAGATGAATTTAAGAAGGTCATTGATATCATTCTTTACATTTTTAAAATCCTTGATTTTGCTGACTTTACCACACAGGTCTCATTGCGTGATAAAGAAGATCATGAGAAATATATTGGCACGGATGACAACTGGGAGAAAGCAGAACAAGCCATTCTCGAAGCCACGGAAGAAAAAGGACTTAAGACCATTATAGAGTACGGAGAGGCTGCGTTCTACGGACCAAAACTGGATTTCATGGTAAAAGATGCTCTTGGAAGAAGCTGGCAACTGGGAACTATTCAGGTCGATTACAATCTGCCGGACAGATTCGAACTGGAATACATAGGCAGTGACGATGAGAAACACAGGCCTGTTATGATCCACAGAGCGCCATTTGGCTCCATGGAACGCTTTGTTGCTGTGCTTATTGAACATACTGCAGGTAAATTTCCTCTGTGGCTGACTCCCGATCAGGTGATCGTACTTCCGATAAGTGAAAAATACCACGATTATGCTGAAAAAGTTTTAAATTTTCTAAATAATTCCGATATTCGCACCCTGATTGATACAAGGAATGAAAAAATAGGTAAAAAGATCAGGGAGAGTGAGTTAAAGAGAATTCCTTATCTTCTGATCATCGGCGAAAAAGAGGTATCGGAAGGCACCGTAGCAGTAAGAAAACAGGGTGAGGGCGATAAAGGTGCGATGAAACTCGAATCCTTCGCCGATTTTATTAAAAAAGAAGTAAACAAACAAATTACGGAAATTTAGTTGAATTATTAACTAATTATAAGGAGGACATAACTATAGCAGGACCAAACTACAAAAGAGGCGGCGGATTCAGACCTAAAGTTCAGACGCCTCAATTTGCAATTAACGAGCGTATCAGGGCCAAATCAGTAAGAGTTGTAGGCGATAATCTCAAAAATCCCGGGATATATCCGATTGAAGAAGCATTGAGAATTGCTGATGAAATGGATTTGGATTTGGTTGAAATATCTCCGAATGCGGATCCTCCTGTATGCAAAGTTATTGATTATCAAAAGTTTCTTTATCAGCAGAAAAAGAAACAAAAAGAACTGAAAGCAAAGACCACAAAGGTGGTTGTGAAAGAAATCCGCTTCGGTCCGCATACCGATGAACACGACTATAATTTTAAACTTCGTCATGCCCAGAAGTTTTTACAGGACGGAGCAAAAGTAAAAGCATACGTCTTTTTTAAAGGACGTACGATTATATACAAGGAAGACGGAGAGATCCTTTTGCTAAGGCTGGCTCAGGATCTGGAAGAACATGGGAAACTGGAACAAATGCCCAAGCTTGAGGGAAAAAGGATGATCATCATGATCTCTCCGAAGATCACGAAGAAAAAGAATTAGATAATAAAACAGAAAAAGGATTAAAAATGCCTAAGATGAAAACAAATGCCGGTGCAAAAAAGCGGTTCTCAATCACCGGTTCAGGAAAAATTAAGAGAAAGCATGCTTACAAAAGCCACATTCTTACAAAAAAGTCTAAGAAAAGAAAAAGAAACTTAGGTTATTCCGGGAGTGTTGATAAGGCTGACGAAAAAAATGCCAAGCTTCTCCTCGCTATGAAATAATACGTAAAATCTATGTTTAATCAGAGTGTATTAGC
>JASFVU010000172.1:0-6331 GCA_050049665.1 Bacteroidales bacterium
CATCGAAATTACGGATGCTGCCGGAAGAAAGGTTGCGGTATCGGAAAATGCCAACCTGATCCTGGTTCTTTGTCAGACCGAGGTGATCCGGGTTTTGCAGGCCGACGACCGGGTAGTGGCCGTTAATCGCTGGGTTGCACAGTTGCATTGTTCCGAAAATCCCGTGATATGCCACAAACCCGTTATCGGTGGATTCGGACCGGGCGATGTAAATTATGAGAGGATCATCGAAATTGCCGATTCCACGGAAGGAGAAGATGTTGTTCTCACCTATGACAAACCCTGGGCCGATGACATGGAAAATAAGCTGGCCCATATCGACGGGATCAAAGTTGTAAAACTGAATCTTTTTATCTCGGAAAATTTTGAAGAAGAGTTGAAAACACTGGCAAGGATGCTTGGCCGGGAAGATCAGTGCACAAGGTACCTTTCGTGGCGGGATTCCCTTACCGGTGAAGTATCGCGGAGGCTCCGGGAAGCCGGGATACAGGATATGGTTCAGGTTTTCTGGAGTTCATCTGCTAAAGGAGGATATAAAACCTCGAACAGGGAGGCCGGTGCCGGCAGGGTTATTCATATGGCCGGGGGAATAAACATTGCCGCCGACCTGCCGCTTTCATCGGTCAGGGTTTCCCCGGAATGGATCGTCTCAAAAGATCCGGATGTGATCATTTCGCATGCGGCTTTTATCCGCCATGTTTCGGGGATGGAGCTTGGCTATGATTTTGAGTTGAAAGATACCGCGGAACTGGCGGGGATCTTAAAAGAATTCGCAGGGTTACCGGGAATCGATAAAACCGGTGCGGCAAAAAACAACAGGATCCATTTTATTTGTGACGACCTGATGTTCGGTCCCATGCAGCCAATCGGGGCACTTTACCTGGCCCGGTGGTTTTACCCTTCTGTTTTCCGTGATATCGACCCGAAAAAAGAAATAGAAAAATTTTATACTTCCTTTATGAATTTAACACCTGAAGGAATATTTGTATATACAGAAAAATAAAGACAGACAGAATGATTGACAAAAAGATCGAATATCCTTTCACTGCCATTACAGGGCAGGAAAAAATGAAAAAGGCACTGATGCTGAATGCCGTCAATTTCAATATCGGCGGGGTGTTAATAAGAGGCCAGAAAGGCACGGCCAAATCCACTGCCGTGAGAGCCCTGGCAAACCTCCTTCCTGAGATACCGGTAGTTGAAGGCTGCAGGTTCAACTGCGATCCGGACAATGTGGGATCTCTGTGCGATGAATGCTCTCAGAAACTGAAGAAAGATGGCTCCTTGCCGGCAGTCAAACGAAAGATGAAAGTCATAAACCTTCCTTTGGGCGCTACGGAAGACCGTGTGGTCGGTACGCTCGATATAGAACATGCCATTAAGAAAGGGGAAAAAATATTCGAGCCCGGCATACTGGCTGAAGCCCACAGGGGGATCTTGTATGTCGACGAGGTGAATTTGCTGGACGATCACCTGGTCGACGTACTGCTCGATTCCGCTGCCATGGGCGTTAATTATGTCCAGCGCGAGGGCGTGGCCTACAGTCACCCGGCCCGGTTTATCCTCATTGGCACGATGAACCCCGAGGAAGGTGAACTGCGCCCTCAGTTACTCGACCGGTTCGGTTTGTGTGTATCTGTCGAAGGTATCAGGGAACAACCGCAGCGTGTGGAGATCATGGAAAGGCATGTTAAGTTTGAGAACGATCCCGCCGGTTTTGTTGCGGAATGGGAAAAGAATGAAAAGGAACTCGCCATCACCCTTGCAAAGGCCAAAGTGCTGTTCCCCGATGTCCGCTATGATAACAACATCCTTGAGCTGATAGCGGATATTTCGGTGGACATGGGTGTCGATGGTCACCGGGCCGATATTTTCATGCTGAAAACAGCGCAGACACTGGCCGCTTATCATGAGCATAAAATGATCACCGAAGACGATGTTCGCGAAGCTGCCGAACTGGTGTTGTCGCACAGGATGCGGAAAAAACCTTTCCAGGAGCCGGAAGTGGACAACGATAAACTGGACGAGTCGATGAAGAACCATCAGCAAAAAAAAAAGCCTGAAAACAAAGAGATGAAACAGCAGGAACAGACGCAGGCGCCGGCACAGCCGGAGAACAAAAATGACGAACAGCAGGAGCGTAACGAAAACAGCGGGGAAGAAATGTTCCGTACCGGTGAGCCCTACAGGGTAAAGAAAATATCCATGGATAAGGAAATAAAAATAATTTCCGGCACGGGCCGCCGGAGTGAATCGTCAAGCGACAACAAGACAGGAAAATACATTAAAAGCCGTATTCCAAAGGAAAAAACCGGCGATATGGCATTTGATGCCACGCTGAGAGCCTCTGCTCCTTTCCAGTCGGCCCGGAGGAAAAACGGGAATGCAATAGCCATCGAAACAGCCGATATACGGGAAAAGGTAAGGAAGAAGAAAGTGGGTAATACCATCCTTTTTGTGGTCGATTCTTCCGGTTCCATGGGAGTGAACAAAAGGATGCAGGAAACAAAAACAGCGATCTTTTCCCTGCTGGTCGATGCGTACCAGAAAAGGGACAGGGTGGGAATGGTGGTGTTCAAGCAAGATGACGCCGAACTTATCCTGCCACCCACGTCAAGCGTGGAACTGGCAAAAAAACAACTGGAAACCATTCCTACCGGAGGGAAAACTCCTTTATCAAAAGGCCTTTATACGGGACTGCAATGCCTGGCAAAAGAACTGAAAAAGCAAAAGAATATAAAGCCCCTGATGATCCTGCTGTCTGATGGCAAAGCCAATGTAAGTATGAGCCGGGATACAAACCCGTTCGACGAAGCAAAACAAATTGCCTCCGGAATAAAAGAAGCAGGCATTGGTTCCATTGTGATCAATACGGAATCAGGCATGCTGAAGTTCGGGAAAATGGAAACCCTTTCGGAAATACTTGACGCAAAATACTATCATCTGGAAGATCTGAAAGCAGATTCCATCGTATCTTTTGTAAACAGCACCCTGAAACAGGAACATTTGTCATGATCTCAATGGTAATATCCGTTTTTAAACAATTGATGTCAGCATTACCGTGGACGGAATTGTCAATCCCCAATAGTCTGATACGTCCTTGCCCCGGCTGATGCTGACTTTTGTTGGAGAGAAGGGTTTCCGGACTTTTTTTTAATTTTTTGGTAATTTTGGATGCTGTAAAAGTCTGCCATATGTATTCCAACTATCCGGTAATATCGATCCTTTTGGGAAGCCTTGGCTTGCTGAACGGAATTTTTGTCGGCATTTATCTTGCACTAAGCCGGAACGGCGACAGGCCGGATATTTTTCTTTCGGCATTGATCTGTACCCTGTCAGTGAAAATAAGTTATGCCATTATGTATTCGGTTCCCTCTATCGATGATGGCGTTGTGTTTTTTTATAAAAAGCTGGCCATATCGGCATATCTTCTGGCAGGTCCTTTTCTGCTGTTTTACATTCGTTCGGTCTGGGAAAAAGACTTCCGTTTCAGGAGGGCTTATTTATTGTATTTTCTTCCTTCGTTAATGATCTTCTTCTTCAATCAGCCGGTTATCGATCATCTTGTCCGGCTGATCGTTGTGCAGATATATCTGGTGGCATTCTTAGCCGGAAGTTATTATTTGTTATTGCAATACAGGAAAAAACAACCTCATCGAACCAATATCCATAAGAGAGTATTTGAATGGCACAGGATACTGATCATCGGAACAGGCATATTGTGGCTTTCGGTGTTTACGCGAAGCTTAGTGGAGCTCTCAGTGCTGTATGCATTATCAATGTACTTACTGATCCTTTTGTTGATCCGGAAGAAAAAACTCTTTCGTCTGAGACCTGCTTCAAACGGAAGAGATCACACGGAAACCGAAGAAAAATTACTTCGGTTCATGGAAGAACAACAGCCTTACCTCGATCCGGAGATCACATTACAGAAACTGGCTGATCAGCTTCAGGTTAAGGTACATGTGCTGTCAGCCGTTATCAACAATCAGCTGAACTGCAATTTCAAGGAATTCATCAATCTTTACAGGATCCGTCGATCAAAAGAGATGCTGACCGCCGGAGAACTCCAAAATAAGACCATCGCCGGTATAGGATACGATTGCGGCTTTAAAAATACATCGACTTTTAATCTGGCGTTTAAAAAATTTTATAACTGCACCCCCAGGGAGTACATACGTTTACAGGGACCGGTTGCAGCGAGGTAGCTCACTGTGTTTTACGGAAGGGTAAAAAGCGCCGGAATTTAACAGAACAAATAGTGATGAATTTATAATTTCATTAGGTTTTGTTATCAAACAGGGCTTTTTTTACACCTGATACATTCAAAAAAAACAATGAGCATAAAATTCAGATCTGTTTTGCTGTTGGGTATTTTCATACCCCTGTCTTGCAATAAACCGGTAAAAACCATGAAAAATTCCGGAACTTCGGAAAAATATGAAACCGGGCTCAGACGTCTGGCAGAAATTGACGGTGAATCGGGGATGCAGGTAATCGAAAACCTGAAGGATCTTTCACCCGGTATGGGGAATTACATTGTGGAATATGTTTTCGGTGAAGTGTATTGCCGCAAAGGGATCAGTGATAAGGAGAGAGAAATAGTAGTGGTAGCATCGCTTACCGCACTGGGAAACGCAAGGCCGCAACTGAAAGTTCATATACATGCGGCATTGAATACGGGCTGTACTCCCGGAGAACTGATACAGATCATTAATCAGACTTCACCGTATGCGGGTATCCCGGCTTCTCTTAATGCCCTTGGATGTTTACGCGAAGTATTGGATGAAAGGGGGATACAGGCGGATACCGGAAACGGGAGCAACCCGGTGAAAGATCCGAAAGAACTTGGTAAGCGGCGGCTGAATGCTCTGTATCCGGGAGAGAATAAAACAGATTCTTTGTACAAAGCAAATGGCGGTTTGTCTCCGGCCATCGTTGATTATATTCTTTATACATACGGAACTATACTCGATGAAGAGAAACTGAGTGTGAGGCACCGCCAGATGGCTACAATTGCTTCATTAACAGCACTGGGAACAGCTTCTCCGCAACTTCGTTTCCATATTCGGGCTTCATTGAATACCGGAATTACCGAAGATGAAATGAAAGAAATTATGATCGTTCTCAGTGTTTATGCAGGATTTCCTTCAGCACTGAACGGATTGACAAACCTCAGAGAGGTCATAGGATAATGAACATTTTATATAAAAGTATACGAACCATGAAGAAGTGTGTTTTTCTACTGATCAGTATTTTCTATCTGACAAACCATGTAAATGCTCAAAATGCAGGAGGTACGGTTATCGATACGCTGACCCCGGCCCCTTCGCTGGAAGGGAATCTTCTGCATACTCCCCGAAAGCAGCCAATAGCTGTTTATTTACCACCTTCTTATGACCGATCGGATAAAACCTATCCGGTGGTATATTTTCTTCCGGGATTTTCATGTAAGATATTATTTTTTACGGAATACAGGATCTTTGGTGGTTTTCACCTGAAAGAATCGGTGGACAGGCTGATCTCCGAAGGGAAAATGAAAGAAACGATCGTTGTTATCGTCAACGGATTAAATGCACTTGGGGGTCATTTTTATGTGAACTCGCCGGTAACAGGTAACTGGGAAGATTATATGGTCAATGATCTGATAACCTTTGTCGACAACAGTTTCAGAACCATTTCTTCGCCCGGATCAAGAGGTATATGCGGTCATTCCATGGGAGGATCCGGAGCGTTGGATCTGGCCATGAAACATCCGGACGTATTCGGGTCGGTATATGCATTATCTCCCGGATTGTTTGACTCCGAAGGATTAAACAAGCAAACTTCCCTTTCGGGACAACAGTATATAGAAGAATATATGAAAACCTCCGGGTACCTGCATCAATTTGAAAAAGAGGAGGCACTGTCCGAATACCTGGGATACATGTGCCAGATGACACTGGTCAGGGACGATTACGGAACGGCTTTTTGTTATGCCTATGGATCAGCGTTTTCGCCGGATGCTGACGGATCTCCTCCCTATATAAATTACCTGTATGACCGGCAGGGAGACGAATATGTCCGGAACAAGGAAAACCAGGTGAATTATGAGCAGGGTTTCGGAAACCTGATCGCAAAAGTGAACCGCTATGAGGAAAACCTGAAAAAACTGAATGCCCTTTGTATCGATTACGGAAAGAACGACGGATATGAATGGATCCCCGAAGGCTGCAGGTATTTTTCCGGATTACTCAATGAAAAAGGAATAAAACACAGCCTGACAGAATTCGACGGAGATCATGGCAACAAAGTTGGCATACGAATGGAAGAATTTATGTTCCCGTTTTTT
>JASFVU010000173.1:0-6325 GCA_050049665.1 Bacteroidales bacterium
TGCTGCATGCACTAAGAACAACCATTCTGGCATTTAATTTCAGGCTGAATATTTCATACGTATTTAATAAGCCGTCGTTCAGGGTATCTTCATCAAAAGTAAAAATGAGTTTTGAAAACATCGGGTTATCATTATTTATTATGGTATGCATGGCAAGGTGCAAGATATCATAACTCTCGGCAACGTTTTTGAAATTCGATTCTGTTGCTTCTTTCCCGGTGTAAACCTCCGATGGAATAAGTTCTTTAATAGCGTTTACTTCTTCTATTACACCGGGTATGGGATAGAGGTTCTTCCGGTATTTATTCTGACGGGTAACGATTGTCCGGTTATTAAAGGAAATAATAGAATCCGTGGAATATTCCGGAGCAAAAGCGAGAAGCCTTTTTATCCTGCCTTTTTTGGTCTTTTTTTCCAGTTCACTGTAAAGCGTTGAGGAATAAGCATAAGATATAGTGAAATCATACAAAAGGTAACTCAGGTCTTTGTAATAACCTGTTGTTGTATGTACAGGGATCTCACTGATCAAAGTTTCAAAGGGAAGGAATGACAATATGCCTTCCGGAATAATGACAAGGTTTTTTCCGTTGATATACTTTTTTACAGGCAGAATTAATATGTCGTGCAGAGACTTACTGTTTATACAAAACTCAGTATATCCGGAATAAGATTGTTTGCTATAGTCGAAACTCTGATACTCATTTAAATAATCATTCACCAGATGATAAAAATTGCTGTCGATGGGTTGTATGGTAATATGAAAATTATCTTTTGTGATCATGAAAATATTCAGGGTGTTTTCAACAAGGCAATATTGTATAATACTCACATTTCCAGGTAGTTGTTTCTGTAGTTTATCAGGTGTGATGACATTGGTATTGTATTTCAGTTCATAATAATCGGGGTATTTTTGTTCATACAGTTCAATCAGATCCTCACGTTCTCTTTGTGCTTCAAATAAATAACTTTCCCATAGTTTGAGTTTATGAATATCGGGCCTGTGTGTCTGGTTTTCTTCATAAATGCTTTCTTTATAGAAAGCTATGTCTTTCAGTAATTTCTTCTCGCGAATGAGCAAATGTTCCGGTATTTCACCGAAATCACGTGCATCCAGTTCATGCAACGAAGACAGGAGCACGGCAGATCTTGATTTTTCCGATATTTCAAAGGCTGTTTTGCTGTATCTGCTGTCTCTGGTTTTTTTAAAAGCTTCATTGGTATATTCAAGACCTGATTTGTATGTATGATTTTCAAGATCTGCTAATTGGAGCTTTGCTTCAAAGGACTGGTAACTGTTTCTCATTGCTTCAATGATTTTCATCTGAAGCAGTGAAGTGGTGATGGCATTATCCAGATAGCCGAATTTATCATCCTGGCCATATAACAGGTACAGGCAATTCGACTTCGATTCAAGTATATTAAGGGTCAGTAAATTGTTGTTGACCTGTTCCATAGCGGGATTTGCGGAAAAATCATCTTCGGTAAAATTATTTGCACTGATCTGAAGGGCTTTTTGATAGTATGTCAGCGCTTTATAATAGGCTTCTTTTTTTTCGTACAAATTTCCAATACTCTCATGCAATTCTGCAAAGACCTTACTTGTTTGCGAAATTTGCTTTTGGTAAGCGATACCCTTGTTTAAATATCTTTTTGCTTCCGTATACCGACCAAGAGCAATGTAATCCAGTGCAATATTATTGTAAAGAATTATCAGCTTGGAAGCGTAGGCAGAAGAATCTTTCTGACATAAACCAATGGCTTTTAACTGAAGATCGATGCTTTTGTCCAGCATTTTCATCTGGGAATAAGTATTGGCCCTGTTAATGT
Source organism: Bacteroidales bacterium (assembly GCA_050049665.1). Lineage (GTDB taxonomy): Bacteria > Bacteroidota > Bacteroidia > Bacteroidales > UBA10428 > UBA10428. Next base: position 1,828 of record JASFVU010000173.1, read on the forward strand.
AATAGGTGATTAAAACCGAGGAATTTTCAGGTATTCGTTTAATAACTTCATAAGCATTGTTGAAATAGTCCAGGGATGCATTGTAATTATTGAGTGTCAGTTCAAGATAGGCCATTCTGATGTAAAGAGATGCTTCATACCTGATATAAGGTTGTTGTGTTTCATGGTTAAGAAACTTCCCGGCATAACTGTAATATTCAGATGCCCTGTAATAGTCACCTTTGTAAGTATAATACAGTCCGATGCTTGAATAAATGTATCCGAGATAGTTTTTGTTTTCGATATCGGATTTAATGTATATCTGTTCAGCTTCTTTCAGAATGCTGATTGCTTTGTCGTAATCCCAGTTGTAAGAATATGAAATGGCAAGATTTATTAAGCTGTTAGCCAGTTCCATACTCAACGGGCCGTATAGTTTTTCAGCAATTTTATGGCTCTTCGTGAAATAATACAATGACATTCTCTGGTCACCCTTTCTTGAATAGTATATTGCACTGTCTTTGTATACAGAAATGGAGTCGGATTTCCTGGTTTCCCATAAACTGTCATTGCCGCTAATTCTTCCCGATTGAGAAAAAAACAGGACAGTAAGTATTACTAAGGATAATATCTTCTTTGAAGTGATCATGCAAATCAGGTCTCCAGACAACTAAAATATGAAATAAAGACAAATAAATAAATATTATAAGACATTGATAATTAATTAATTATAAATTTTCACAAAAAAAAAGTAAAAAAAAATGTAAAATGGCGGTGACATTTTTTCTCTAAGTGGAACTTATAACTGAAGACGAAACCCAATTAAGTTTAATTTTTAAACCCCGTAATTATGAAAAGAAGAGTTGTAAACCCCGAAGCAAAAGAATCTGACAAAAAACTGCTGAATGAATTAACAATAAATGATATGATGATGATAAGAGGAGGAGGGAAAATACAAGATGATGATTCTCCATTTGTATAAAATGGCACTATAATTTTAAGAACTGGTTGTTTTTTCAATGAATAGAGGAGGTTTTCCGGCGAGATAGAGAATGGTTTTAACGGCACATATAACTTCAATTCCTTTCCCAATTCTTGCATTTTTTTATCTCGCCAACCTTTTCTTTCAAAAAGAGAGAAAATATTTAGGTCGCTGAATTCGGCCAAACCATATATCAAACAGACGATTTCAATTGGTTAAAGAACCAAGAACAACTGACTGCTGACTAAGCAGGGCGAATAACTATGCAATTTCTACCGGCCTTACATCGTCGGGTGTATACAAAAAGCGTGAGCTTAAAAGCTGAAAAACCAAATTTGTGTTTCTGTGTGTTGTATTTTGGCACAGAGTAATAATCCCTTCGTAAGCTAAGAAAGGGAATCAGAAGAAGTATGGACTTTAACAAAGTGCACAATATAACAAGTGTGTTGTAAATCAAATTGATCATTATGAAACAGGAAATGAATTATTCAGAGTATGTAGACAGATACCTTGAAAACGTTATGAGTAAGGAAGAACGTATCTGGTTCGAAAAAGAACTGGAGGGGAATCACAAACTGCAGGATGAAGTGGATCTGCAGAGAAAGTTGCATGCTGCAATAGCCGATAAGGAAACGATGGCCCTTGAAGAGCAGTTAAACCTTATCTATGATCAGGTATATAAGCCATGGACGGTTAAGGTTAGCAAATCTTCTATGAGGAAAGCCTTCGCCATTGTATCGGGAGTTGCTGTCTCGTTAGCAGTGGTAGCGATTTTGCTGATTTCACATAAGCAGGGATATTCATCAGCTGAAATTTATGCTCAGTATTATAAACCTGCCGATGTTGGTATGAGTTTCCGTGCTTCGGGAGATGCTGTCAATAATGAGTTAAGAACAGCGATGATGCTTTATGAAAGTAAGAGGTTTGATGAAGCAATTAAGTTGTTTGAACAGATCCTTCAGAAAGACAATAGTCGTATCGGACTGAACCTTTATTCGGGAATTTCTCATATGGAAATTAATCAATACGATGAGGCAAATATCAGATTTAAAAGGATCATTGATCATAAGGCAAATGCTTTCATCGAATCAGCAGAATGGTATCTTGGTCTCTGTTATCTTCTCAATGACGAAAAAGACAAAGCCATAGATACATTCGCCGGCATTGCTGAGTCAGACGGATACTATGCAAAAGATGCCAGAAAAATATTGAACAAACTCAAATGAATTTGCTGAAAAAATAATAAAACGGGGTTTAAACTGCAGGACCGGGGTGGGGTTCCCGGACCTGCAATTTTCATCTGTTGTACAAACAGTATTTGGTGTGAAAAAAATTTAATTTGTTTCGTATGAAATATCAAGACATCTTAAAAAAGATCAGAAATCCTTTTCGGACTGTAACAGGGAAGGAAAGGAAAGTGAACACCGATGTCGAGAACAGTTACCTGAAGAAAAGAATTGAATTGCTGGAAAAATTGCTTGAGGAAAAAACCAATTGTGTGGAGAACGCAAAATCGATTTTCCTCAGAAATCTGTATCATGAAATACGAACTCCCCTGAATGCTATTGTAGGTTTTTCCGATTTGATTGAGCTGAATAGCCTGGAAAAGGAAGAAAAAGAACAATATATTGGACACATCAGGGAAAGCAGTAAGGATTTTCTCCGTAAAATGGACAACATCATTGAAGCATCGATCATTGAAGCAGGGTTAATAAAAATATCTCTGATCCAGTGTTCGCTTGATGATCTGCTGGAAGAGATCCATGCATATTTTGCCATTCAGAAACATTTGTCCGATAAAAAGGAAATTATTTTCCTGATTAACAAACCGGCGAAAGAGATTAGTTCAAAAGTGTATTGCGATTCACACCGCCTTTCCCAGGTATTGATAAATATCATTTCAAATGCATTCAAATTCACGGAAAAGGGAACCATCGAATTCGGCTATAGGATCAACGGCAGTGATATAGAATTTTTTGTCAGCGATACCGGAATAGGTGGCCTGGAAGGAAAAGAAAAAATAGTATTCAATACATTTACAAAACTCGATCAGTCGGACAGCTCCCCGGAAGGCTTAGGTCTCGGGTTGAGTTTATCAAAGAAACTTGTTGAGTTGATGGGAGGAAATATCTGGTATGATTCCTCAAATACAAAAGGAACAGCATTTTATTTTACTGTTCCTTATAAACCGGTACTGATCAGAAACAAAGCCGGAAAGAAAAGAGAAGGCAGCTTCATATACAATTCCATCAAACAAAAAATTAGTAATTCCGTAGCGCTATAATTGTAATTTTTCTGGATTTTCTCGTTAAAACCATTTAGATTCGTGTTGTAAAGCTCTCAATGACTTATCCAATGGGTAAATTTCCGGCTTTTATACAGCATGATGCAAATGATTGTGGTCCTACCTGCTTAAGAATAATTGCCAGATACTATGGTAAACATTTTTCGCTTGAGTCACTCAGGAAGCAAACCTATATTTCAAGATCCGGAGTTTCTTTATTAGGCATAAGTGAGGCCGCTGAAGAGATCGACTTCAGGACCATGGGGCTTAAAATATCGTTTGAACAACTGAAGAATGAAGTGATACATCCCTGTATTGTTCACTGGAAACAGGAACATTTTGTGGTGGTTTATAAAATAAAAAATGGCAAAGTCTTTGTTTCCGATCCGGCTTTCGGAAGAATTGTTTACGATGAAAAAGAATTCTTGCCCAATTGGATATCCACAAAAGAGAGCGGGGTTGATCTCGGAATATGCCTGCAACTGGAGCCTACACCCGACTTTTTCAGATCCGACGATGAAGCCGTTAACAAAAAAAGTTTCAGGTTCCTGCTTCAGTACCTTCACGGTTACCGTTCTCTTATTTTTCAAATTATTATCGGCGTCATTATCGGTTCGGTCATCCAGGTCATATTTCCGTTTTTGTTTCAGACCATTGTGGATAAGGGTATCATAATTCCAAATCCCTCTCTGATCGTTACAATTCTGCTGGCACAGGTACTGCTGGTTACCAGCCGGTTCTCGGTTGAATTTATCAGGAACTGGATCATCCTTCATCTTGGTTCAAGGATCAATATATACCTTGTATCGGATTTTCTGATCAAGCTCATGCGGTTACCGGTGGCTTTTTTTGACAGCAAAACCAGGGGTGACCTGATCCAGCGTATTGCAGACCACAGAAGAATTGAGATATTTCTGACACAAACGACGATTGAGTTGTTCCATTCGGCATTCACCATTACGATCATGGGCGTTGTGCTGGCTATCTTCAGCATCAAAATATTTCTGGTCTTTCTGACAGGAACAGTCTTATACCTGTTGTGGACATTGCGGTTTATGAAAAGGCGCAAAGAACTGGACAACAGGAAATTTGCCCAGCTTTCCAGTAATCAGAGCACGCTTATTCAATTGTTAACCGGAATGCATGAAATAAAACTGAATAACTGTGAGAGAAGAAAAAGATGGGAATGGGAGAATATCCAGGCCAAATTGTTCAGGATCAATGTAAAAGGGCTGACACTGCAGCAGAAGCAA
>JASFVU010000174.1:0-6234 GCA_050049665.1 Bacteroidales bacterium
AGCCAGGCGACAGTCGGACTGATCCTCCAGTTCGTATTATTGATGTTTTCGGTAACATTGACCCTGATCTCCCGGGGGTTCTGATCATTGGCTATTTCATAGTGTGTTTCACCGCCGATCTCAATGGTGGAGCCTTCTATGTAACTGTCGGTCTGTATTTCCGCAGTTAAGGTGGGCTTGTAAATGTATTTTGTTCGCGGGGGACTAAAAGTATTGTCCCTCCCAACGGCAATTACCCTCAGATACCCATGGCAGTTGGAACCTATATTCACATCAATGGATGTGCCGTTATCGGAAAGAATTGTCATACCCCCCGGCGCATACCAGACATAATCATCTGCCAGAGGCACCGCAGCAATACTATACGTGGCCTGTGTTCCGGGACACGGCCTGTTGGGTCCGCTGATAGGTCCCGGCCGGTCCGGTGTTTCGGACGAAAGGTACATCATGGTGCCGGCCGACAGGTACGGATCGGCAGCCCTGGTTATATGAATAACGGATTGGAAAATAATAACGGTCAGAAAAATAAGCAGCCTGTAAGTTCTCATAGTATGACTGGGTTAATTGTATATTTACTGTTCAGATGGCACAACCGGCGAATCCTGTTTCTTTTTACCCGGTTTTTCTTCCGGTCCGGCAGCATAGTGTATCCCCTTTACAGGAATGGTATCGGGCTGTTCTTCCATCCATTTTATCCTGTTTTTGACAGCAAAAACAGAGTCGTAATACGGACCTTTTATAAAGCCTGTGTAATTTTTCAGTTTCAGCTCCTGTTTTATGTATTTGTTCCAGCTTTTTTCAAGGTTGTCTTTTTTGCAGAGGGTGTCCTGGTAGCGATGAAAAATGTTTGTATAAAATGTAGTTTTATCCCAGGCTCTTGCAAAGCAGAAGTAATATTCTACAACTACCGAATCACGCATCGGTTCTGCCGCCAATTCATATTCCTGGGCCGAAAGTCCGTTGCTTAAACACGCTGTGAGCAGAAGGGGTAAGTAAATTCTTTTCATAAATAATATAGGTTATTACCGGGTTTATTCATTCTTTTTTCAGGTCTTAAAACCGGACAAGGGCATTCGCCTCACAAAGAGAAAGTGCACTGCCTTTGAAAAGATACCGGATACAATGGCAGAAGCGAAGTAAAATCTTATGTTTCCCATGAAACAAAAAAGGAAATTACGAACAAACACAATTCTTCCGTTTGCGAAAAATGTTCCTGGTGTTTTCCCTGTCCGGGATGAAATGTGATACTTCATTCTATATTGAAAAAACGGGGTTCGTACTTGTTAAGGCAACATTTCTTTGCCTGCTTTGATCCATTATTTCCTCTCCAACGAAATCTCCCAACTCTATATACCAAATGAACAGGATTTTTTTATAAAATCAAAACGTTATGTGATCTCAAAGCGTTACTTATTTCATTTTCAGTTTTTTGAAAACGTAATTTGGAATCAGTCTTAATAGAGAGGCCGTTAGCTATTAGGTTGTTAGCTTTTGGCTGGTTACCGGGGCTGGATTGCTGGGTGATCCTGGTAAATTGATTTGTTTAATCGTGTATTCGTGTAATCGTAAAATTGATGAATCGAATTAATCGGTAGATCATTTTGTTTACAGTAGTCTCTTTGTTCGCTACAAAAATTTTTTTCCGTTCAAATATCCTAATGAACATTAACTGCAATGTTTCAAAATTAAGATATTAAGCTGCTACTACTAATATTAAAAATCCAAACCTTCGCAACAAACTTGAGCGCTGGCCCGGCAAAACAGCGGGCATTGGAAAAGCGTGAATGGAAATTTCATAGAATTCCGGTGAAGAGGTTTACCAGCTTTACCTGGAATTCACAGAAATTTTCAGAGTGGGCTGAAGCATTGTTTTGCCTTGATTTTTTGGTTACTTTTTTATCTAAGAAAAAAGTAAATGCCCGTCCGGCATGAGGACAAGATATAAATGAAAAAGAATATAAAGCCAATGATATTAATGGGGAAACAAAAGGAGTGAAAAAAGTCAGACTGTAAAGGAACAGTTTGAGATAGTGGCTTGTGTGATGGGGAAAAATTCAATAACGAATATCCAATATTGAAGTAAATATTTTCAGGTTCCTGGCTTTGTCCACCGTAACCTTGTGGAGGTGGGCTTTGTCCACCGTAACCCGGTGAAGGCGGGTTGCTGGATACTGGGTCGGGTCAAGATTTTCTCATCAACTTATCTCAACTCATCATCTCATCAACTACCCACCTCATCAGTCATTAAGATGATGAATCGGTAAACCAATGTCGTAAATAAAATATACGATTGTCTTATTCTATCTTTAGAACACAGTTGTGCTCAACTGGAACAGCGGCAGGTACATGGCGATCAGGATAACCATGACCATCAGACCTACGGCCAGGATCATAACCGGTTCAAGCATATTGCCCATTACGGAAGTCAGGTGTTTAACCTCATCGGTGTACTGCTTGTATAATCTTGCATACAACTGACCTACCTGGTTTACTTCCTCGCCGACTTTGGTGAGTGATACCAGGCGCTGCTCAAAAATGTTCTGCCTGCTCATGCTGACATGCATCTGCCCCCCTTTCTCTATTTCTTTCTGTATGTTGCCAATGGCTTCCTGAAAAGGGTAAAATCCGATCATTTTTTTTACCATTTCCAGTGCCTCGAGCAAAGGAACCTGCGTAAGGGTGAGCAGGGAAAGCGAATGACAGAACCTTGCATGCATGAGCCTGCTGGTCAGTCGCCCCAGAAACGGTATACGAAGGACGAACAGGGCGGAATACTTTTTAAACCAGTCATGCTTCTTCAGGTAAGCGATCGCTGTTGCAAAACCGGCAATTACCAGAAAGATCATAAACAGGTGATCTGAGAACCAGTCCGACAAAGCCAGCACTTTTTTGGTAATGCCGGGCAATTCGCCGCCAAAGCGCTGAAAAACCCCGGCAAACATGGGAACAACCACATTCAGCATAAAAATAACCGCCCCGGCTGCCACTATCATCACCATAACAGGATAGGACAATGCGCCTGTCAACTGACGGCGCTGCTGTACACGCAAAGCAAAATAGTCTGCCAGTTCTCCAAGCACTTCGTGCAACTTCCCGCTTTCTTCCCCTACCTTAATGCTGTAGTATTCGTAATTGGAAAACTGCCCGGTTTTCTTCAGGGCTTCCGAAAAACTCATTCCACCGATAACATCGTCAAACACCCGGCTGAATATCTTTTTATGGCTCTGACTGTGTTTGTCTTCATTGAATATCTGCAAAGCCGAACCAAGGTCGATTCCCGAAGAGAACAACACGCCAAGCTGACTGTAAAAACGTTCTTTTTTTATGTCGCTGATCTTTTTCTTTCGGAAACTGATCTCCCGGTTCAGAAAATCAAAGTTCATTCCTTTTCCCTTTGATCCTCTTTTCCGTGATCCTTTCTTTTCCCTGATCTCTTTAATATCAATAACCATTAGTCCTGTTTCCTGTAATTACGAAATAAAACAGCTGCGGGATATTCCTTCATGAAAACCAGGGATAATCTCTTTCCCGGTTCGGTTTCCATTTCAAGGTCAAGGCTTTCAATAAGGCCGTTGTATTCCTCCAGCACCTGAAATGACGTTCCGGTCAGCTTTAGCTCCATGGTGTCGGCCGTGTTTCCGGTTTCCCTTACTACCCGGCCTTCATCAAATACATACCGTATTTCTTCATCACCGAACCGGACCTCCAGTTCATTTTCCGAAGGAGAAAATAATTCGGTTGCCAGATCAATGTCCTTCTGAAGGGCAAACTCAAACCTGTAAAGACGGGCATAATCTTCCTCCTGCTGATAGGTTGTCTGCAGGTAATGCCTGAACTGGGTAAAGTACAAATAGGTCATCCCCACTACAATGGCGCTGAGCATCATAACGATCAGCAATTCCAGAATGGTAAAAGCCTTTAATTTCCTATTTAACTTCGGTCTCATCTGCAATAATGATTCTTTGCCTGCCGGCAATCAGTTTATCTTTGTTATCGTATACCCTGACAGATACAAGCAAAAGCCCGTGCTCCATGTCGTACCAGCCAATTGTTCTTTCCATGCGCAGCCCTTCCTCTTCTGTCTCAGTATCCAGAAAATCCTCTTTCATCAGGGTTTCACTGAGTACCCTGTCCGCCAGTACCATGGCCCTTGCGGTCTGTTTTATATTGATCTTATCCCTTGCATTTGTCACCACAAAAAACGACGCGGTTATCGAAAAGAAGATGATCATCAGTGCGATCAAAGGTTCAAGAATGCTTCCTTTCAGCTTATATTTTATCAGTTTAACCATTCAATGATCCTGTTTACCGGTTTTTCATCCTGATCTTCAAAAACGAGTCCGGCCGCAAATGATTTTTCAAGTCCGTCCGGATCAACCCACGCATCCAGCAAATGATTCTCATAATATCCCTGGCGTGTCTGCAGAAAAAACCTGTCGCAATACAGACTGCCGAAGATCTTCCCCCTGTGCTCCATTTTACCTGCGCAATAAACCAGTCCGTATACCTCGGACCCGGATTCCGTTCTTACCTGCACATCAAGCTCTTCCGCAATTTCGGCAAAAGCCGCAATGCAACCTTCCACGCGGCTGTTGCTTCCGATCGCAACATGAACGGATGACCTTCCTATTCCCGCCCCTACTATTGCACTGGGATACCGCAGAACAACATCATTCCCGACAGCTATACTGTCCAGGGCTATCAGTTGCACTTTGCCCTCAAAACCCTCCTGTACAATAATTGCCGGCGCAATGCAAATGATATTTTCCAGCCTGGCATTTTCGCCGATGATAATCCTGTCCCGGGATTGTATGATATAGTTGCCTTTAATATCGATCCTGTCCAGAACCAGGTATTCCTCGCTCGATATCCTGATGGTTTTGTTTTCAAATGAATTCTCAAGTTTATCGCTGTTAAGGATCTTTTCTTCTGCCAGGGTATCCGGAGTACCGGAATGCATCAACAGGTAATTCTTTATATGTTCCGGAAAGGAAACCGGCAAAGGTGGCAGATTTTCCCTGCTTTTCCCAGTTGATCCGTCGATAACGGTCCTGTATTTGAACGATCTGCCTTCAATATAAGCTTTGCGTGCACCCAATTCCGGAAGGTAGCAATGACCCGACAGGTAGGTATCGCCGCCAACTGCCAGGTAATGTCCATGATCAGCAAGGTAGAGGCCTGTTGGTGATTCCCCTCCCGTTTTCCTTCCATAAAGGGCAGTTCTCTTTACCCTGTGGCTTTTCCATCCGGCACCGGCCGATACAATGTTGTAAACACCCCAGTGTCTTTTTAGCAGTTGTACTTCATTCAGGGTATCGTTAAACAATATTTTCGTCTCAGCTTTTCCGAAGTCCGCATATGATTCCTGCTGCATGGCAATGTGTATGGCCGACCGGCAATTGTCGGAAAGCTGCCTGAATGCATCAAGGGATCTGATCTCCACAAAACCGTAATACCGGGAAAGAATGAACATGAAAGCATATACCGCAGACACAAAGGATATGATAACAGCCAGGTAAAGAGCCCGTGCTCCGAGTCTGATCTTCAGGTATCTGATAATCATTCTTCACTCCCTGTAAGTGCTGTTGAATCCTGCCCCGCAGCTTCCTCCTCCCCGGGTTTCCATATTTTCAGTTTACCGGTCTCCTTCATTTGTTCTTCTCCTGCCTTGTATTCTTTTATACTGTAAAGGTTCCCTGCAGCATCGAAAAGCTTCACTTCCCCGTCAAGTAACCCGTAGTGGTAACCGGCAGACAGTTTCAAAATGCCGTCCGGATTCCACCGCTTCCATGTACCGTGTTTTAATCCGCGGTCAAAGTTTCCCTGTGTAATAAGATTATCGTTGTTATCGAATACGAGGTATTCTCCCTGTAAAAGATCGCCCGAATAGCCTCCCATGTTCTTATTTATCTTATCCTGGTTATACCAGTAATACATCAGCCTGTCAGAAGTTTTGATATTCTCCTTGTGAATAAGGATATGGGCTCTGACCGTGGAATCCTTATGTTTGACAACAATTTCCCTGATCATCGGCTGCCATTCGGCCCCCTGGGAAAACAGATCGGTGGTTAAGCCTGTCAGGACAACAGACAACAGCATTACAGACACAATATTCACTTTCATAATTAACAGTTTTGGTTTGCTATTGATAAATTGTAACCTACATTTACGATCATCTTCTGCTTTGTTTATGATATACCTTTTCTTCATCCCGGTAAACCAGTCTGACCGAAT
>JASFVU010000457.1:0-3410 GCA_050049665.1 Bacteroidales bacterium
AGGGCTATGGTGACTGTCAGTCGCACGTCCTTTTTAATCTGCTGTGCATTTGCCGTGGCAACAGGAAGCGAACCGACATAATTGATACCGATGTTATGGTCATATTGTGATTCCAGGGTTGAAATGATCTTGTCAAGCCGATCAATAAATAAGGCGTTTTCTCCCGTATTCCCTGCATCTGAAGGAGTAACGAAAAACAAAAGACCGGATTTATCCCTGGTTACCAGGTAATTCCGGTAAAGTGTCAGGTTGTTATCGAGCTGCAGGGCTTTCAGTCTGTCGAACTGACCTGAAGCAAGGCCAAAAGGATCTTTGAAAAGGTATCGCGAAACCATGGAGCCAGCCGGTGAGTTCAGCAACTTCAGGTGTTCTTTGAGAACCTGATCCATATTGTCGGACCGGATGAGGCTGTCCAGTCTTTGATAATCTTTTTCACTAAGATAAAGCGGAAGATTGTTGTAAAAAACCCCGAAGAGTTCATCCTGAAGGGATAAACGTTGTTTTCCGTCGATCTTTACGATGAACCGGGGCATGAACTGATCTCTGATGGAATCCGTTAGTGAGTTTGCAGCAGATACAAGGATGTCCGGATCGGGACGGCTCGTGTCGGAATTGAAAATATGAAATACGATCCTGTCGAGGAATTTTGCGCTATCCAGAACTTCAACCAGCAATTTATTGGTCTTTTCCACCGGCATAACAGAAGAAATGCTTTCTTCAAAATGGATCCTCCGGACGGAAAAAAGAGCCCCGGTTATAATAAAAGCCATCAAGACAAAAAGCAATATGGCATCACGTATTTTCTCTTTCACTTTTGCTCCTGTCATTTCACTTTTCTTTTCTTTTCTTTCTGTTCCTTCTGATCAGTAAAAACAGGTATGTAAATAGTGCAGCCGTAACCCCTGCAATGATCGCAAGTGGAATACTTCCGAAAATATATTGCAGAAAACTGATCTTAGCGCTCTCCAGGGTGATGCTTTTATCAAAATCGATGTAAACCGGGTTTTCGACGAATAATCTGCCGAACACGAAACTGAGGTAAATGATGGCAGGCATCATCGGGGGTATGCTGATATTTGATGCTACCAGCACCAGCGGTTTGTTCAGCCTGAACAGGTGAGCCAGGAAAGCGGCTGTTATCATCTGAAAGCCCCAGATAGGGATTATTCCCATAAAGACGCCAAAACCTGTGGCAAGTGCCAGCTTAATGCCTGGTTCGCCTGATCCCAGTAATTTTTTCAGTTTTGCCAGATTAAAATCCCTGAAGTAGAGCATGGGCCTGAAGTACAATAATGCCAGCAATACAAGTACTGTGTTCAGTATACTGACACGGGTAAAATCTTTAAACGGACGGAAATGGGAAACTCTTTCATCCGGCGGTGGATAGTATACCCCGACAGGAATGCTGATCACCGGTATTCTTTTCCATGCTGCTCTGACCAGTACTTCTATCTCAAATTCAAATTTTTTTGTAAAGAACTTCATGTGCGGGATATCCTTAAGCGGGTAGAGGCGGTATCCCGATTGAGTATCCGGCAGTTGAATGCCTGTTTCAACAGAATACCAGAAATTTGAGAATTTATGTCCGAAGCTGCTCTTTCCGGGGATATTATTCTGATCCATATTTCTGGCACCGACGATCAGGGATCCGGGGTTTTCTTTCAGCGAAGAAAGAAATTTCGGCAGATCATCCGGATCATGCTGTCCGTCTGAGTCGATGGTAACGGCAAACTCGTAGCCCAACCGCACAGCTTCCCCGAAACTTTTTCTCAAAGCAAAGCCTTTGCCCCGGTTTGTTTTGTTTTCAAGAACTGAAATACCGGGAAAATCCTTCAGGACGGATACCGTATTGTCTGTTGATCCGTCGTTAATTACGATCAGGTTATCGGTGTATTTCAGGATACCCGACAACACCTTTCCCAGGGTACTACCGTTGTTGAAAGTGGGTACAATAACGGCGCACCTGCATTCATCAAATATGTCCTTACTCCTCATTTTCACTGAAAGTACCCCTGATTTTCATGTATACCTTATCATTCCCTGACAATGTGCAATGTACCGGAATTCCTTCCTGGCTTTTGCCGTATTTTATTTCAAGCCCGAGATTGTCCATGTCGGGAGGAACTACTGAGGCAATGAATTTAATATCTCTTGCACCGGTAAACATAAGTTCTTTTCCCAGTACATCCGACAAGATGATCCTGATGATCTCAATCAATGCAACGCCCGGAGTAACCGGTTTATCCGGGAAGTGCCCTGTGTACAGCCTGTGTTTTGCATTCAGGTTGATAACAGCTCTGACCACCCCCGGTTCAGATCCGGAAAGTTTGTATGCAAAGAGATCATTTAAAGGCATTGGTTACTTTTTTAAGAGAAATCCTTGTCCTGTATCCCATTCGTATCCTGATTTTATCAGGCAGTTCCGCAGAATCGGCATAAGTGCCGCAGGCCTTGGAATTTCCCCTGGAAAAACAGGCATTTATTCTCTTGTGCTTTAATTCTTCAACGTAAATTCTCTTTTTCATATGTTTGCAGAAAGAGATACTTTTATTTCCTGCATCCTCAATGCAAAACTTTTCACACTCCGGTTTTTCAAGAAGTAAAATAATGAATTTCTGAACGAATTTTATGATTCTTTTTTTGTTCAGAAAAGAAACACAGTACGTATTTTGAATTTCACCGTTCTTAAAACCGAATTCCATGATCCTGAGTCCCGTTTCCGATAAAAATACTGACCGTATTTCGCCGTCATTCATTTTCCTGAAAGCAATGAGCCCGGAAAACCTGTAATTCATAATTTCAAATTCCGAAGAATACAGAACCGGAGCATCCGTAACAAGGTATATGACCGGCTTAAAAGGGCCTTCCACTGTTTCCGTATTCAAATAGCACTGATAAGAAGTGCTGCATGCTGCAATGTCAAGAAGAATGCTAAGGGATAAAAATATTTTCCGGAATAGGTTCATTTAATTTCTGATTTGAAAAATGGATAAAGCTGTAATCAGAATTGGGTTCGATGATCTTTAGTTTATTGATGGAGAAAGTGCCTTTGTCAAAATACAATTCCATCTGATTTATCAGATGACTGATTTGTGGAGATCCAGGTACCAGGTCTACTTTATAAAACTTTTTGTTTTCGAGTATTTTGGTTGTATAATTTTCATTATCAAAAACTTTTCCGCTCACAGCATTGACAATAAGTGCGTTCATTTTTTCGAATGTTTCATTGTTTTCCATTTCTATTTCGTTCGTGGAATTGTTACTGATGAGGGATATTTTCTTCTGGTTGAGGATGATGGTATATTCATAGGGCGAAACGTATTCCCACCGGACCCTGTCGGGATACTTATACCAGAATTCACCTGTTGACTTCAGATCGGAATCAAGGTATAATGATACGGCGACCACCG
>JASFVU010000175.1:0-6206 GCA_050049665.1 Bacteroidales bacterium
TCGTGATTGACAAATGAAACTCCCCGCTGCTGTCTGTTTTGATATCTGTGAAAAAAGCCGGTTTTACCTCTGCATCACACTAATTGTTCCGGAGAATATATCCTTTCCACATATCATCCGGACAATAAAAGGTCCTGAATTCCGGGGTGCATCATAAACAGCTTTATATTCCCGTCCGGTTTTGAATCCGGTTGTGCTGCTGATCGCCTTTCCCGCAGTATTATAAATTCTTAATTCTACCTCACCAAGATAATCGTTACTGAATTCTACGGTAAAATTACTGCCTGCCGGATTCGGATAGAGAAAAGGAATATAATTTCCTTTCTGCGGATAAGGGGGAACAGAGGTAAAATCTCCGCTCACAAGTTTGAGTGCCCCGAAATCATCAGCGTTATGCCAGTGATCGTTATACGCTTCTTCGGACACTGCAACCGATCCGATAAAATTGTCCCGTTCCGTCAAAGCCGGATCAACATCCGGTTCGTCATCATCATTGTAGGCAATTGATAATCCTATGACCTTATCGCCTGTAAGAGAAGACCTTGCTCCTTCTTCATTATCTGCGGAATAGGTATCGTTATAAACGATCAGTGAAAACTCCCAGGTGGCCACGTTGCCTTCTTTCCGAAGAATAAAGTCGGGAAAATGCGAACGGTAGTCACTTCCCATATCATCACAAATGAAGTCCGTTGTGGTTTCTCCGTTATCGGGAAACTTCGTGAATGTATGATAGGCAAATGCATTTTCAGGGTTACTGGAAACATGCTCACCGCCTGATTTATCCTCGTCGATGAATACCTCAAACATATCGAAGTTGTAAATAGCTGCAGTTGAACCATCTGCCTTATAGGCATCCGATTCAACATCGTCGGTAATTTCAAGGAGGAAGTACAAAAGGTTGTGCTGCTCCGACCATGCCACTTTGTATCTGCCTGAAAAATCATTTGCGTTCATGGTAGTGCCCCAGGGGATCCATACCTGATCAATTACCTGCCAGGATATATTTTGCCAGCAATTATCACTCCCCGAACCATCAAATACCGGGGGTACATCAATTTCCACAACATATACGGTATCATCCTGGGCGAGAAGGTCATCAGACGCCGCCTTTATTGTTACATTCCCGTGGAACGGGATCAGAAGCAGGGCAAAAAAATTTATAATTAATCTCATAGTAAACTATTTTGGTTCCGTTTCAGGCTTAAATGTACTAAATACTTTGGTTGTTTATTCAAAAAAATGTTGCATACTGGCCGGACATTACTCTGACGTTAACGTGGATCATCCTGTGTAATCACAAAAAATACCTGTACCGGGAAAACTCAGATATTGGATTTATTCGTTCTTATTGGCAACTATCGTCCTGTCATAAATCGTTAATTCAAATCCATCAACTTTCCCATCTTCGTTTCTTGTAAAATGAAAATCATTGTAGCTTCTTTCCCATGCGAATTCGGTTTCGCTGACAGGATAGAGTTTGGTGCCCGGATACAGATCCGTATCCGTGAAGACCAGCTTGCCATGCTCCGCGGTCAACTTCAAAGAGAACCCCCAATCATTGATATAAGTCCCCGCATACTCCTGTAAATGATCATCAGGTAACTGAATATAGGGTCTCTTGTAAATGTAAATCATACCGCGTGCATGTCCTTCCGATTTAATACCCGCATGCCCCATACCATCTTCAATCCGGTTTTCAAAATCCAACCCCTCATAGTTTCTTGAGGCAATCTGACCGGCCATGCGGTTTATACTTGCCAGATCGTCATACTCACCACTTTGCATGAAAACCCGTGCCTGTAGTTTGTTGTTTTTCCCGGCATAATCTTCCTCATACCGGAAGGCTAACCCGTCGCCAAGTCTCAATCCCGGTCCTAAGATCACAAATCCGTTGAATAAGTCATTTGCATGAAACATACAATAGTGCGTGTAAAGTGCTCCCAATGAATTTCCTGTCAGTCCGCGGTCTTTTTTGTTGGATCTGTATTCTGTATCGATAAAAGGAATGATCTCTTCACGAAGTACTGAAAGAAATATATCGCCTCCTGATACGGTATCGTCTTTACTAACCGGAGGAGCATAGTCGACACGGCGTAAATTTCCGTAATCCGGATTTTCACCGGCCCAGGTCAGACCTACAATGATAATCTCAGGTATAAGCCCGTCCCAGTTGCTGTCATAATATCCGCTGACAACATTCACAAACGTCCACTGTCCGTCAAGCACATAAAAAACCGGGTAAGTCCGGGAACTGTCTGTTCCGTAACTTTGCGGTAAATTAATGAGTAGCTTGTATTCAGTCCCGTTTATTTCCGATCTCAGATACCGGGTCTCCGAACCCGTTTCAACGCCTTTGTAACGCTCCCGGCCAGATTCCTGACCACTAAGCTGAAGTGATATCTGGATGAAAATTGAAAATAGTAGTATTATTCCTGCTCGCGTGAACTGAAGTTTGATTGTAACGAAATCCATTTTGTCTGATTTTGCTTCAACAAAGATTATTAATTATTGCAAAATTTCAAAGTCATTATCATGCAATATTTGTTCTTGTGTTATTAATCGTAAATATTTGGTTCTGTTTCTGTTGTTACCAGCCGGCACAGATTTACAACGCATACCGAACGTTGATAAATCGACACAAAGAGTTAACTACTTCCATAATCACTTTTTTTGAAGACAGATTGTAAAACCCTGATTATACAGAAAACAAGTAGCATTATTGATAGTTATTCCCTTATTTTGGCAAAAGCCACTAACTGAAAAAACAAATACCCATGAGAACGATAATTATTTTTTTATTCCTGTTTGCAGCGCAACAAATGATCGCGCAACAGCCCGATGAAAATTCAATAAGCAGGTACCATCAATTCGATTTTTGGCTGGGACACTGGGATGTTTATAAGTTCGGTACCGATACACTTGCAGGAGAAAGCCGGATAGAGTCGATCATCGACAGCGTCGGACTGCTTGAAAATTATTGGGCTGAAAATAGCAATTATACCGGAAAAAGTTTAAACAAATACAATCCGGCAAAGGATCGCTGGGAACAATACTGGATCGACAATTCCGGCTTCACCCTTTATTTATCGGGTGGAATAGCGGATCAGAAAATGGTTCTGGATGATGTTGAGAACGGAGATCCGGAAAAAGGACTCAACAGGATCGTATGGGAAAAGCTGGGTGATAACAGGGTAAGGCAGACCTGGAGTATAAGCAAAGATAACGGGAAGACCTGGACCGTTGTGTTTGACGGGGAATACAAAAGAAGACAGGATGAAAACCGGTAATTGAAAAAACGGATAACCTTTAAAAGAAAAGCTTATACGGTAAAAGGGAAAGCCGGGATTGAGGCTCAGCTTAAGAATGGCAAAACGATCCTGACAGGTACCCGAAAAAAAATGAAGGAAAGCATTGATGACTAAATATTTCAATGATCAATGGCTATTTGTATGTATATTTAAATCATTAACCGATAAAAAATATGAAGAATTTTCACGGATTTATTTTGATCATGCTGATCACGGCAGTAACTGTGAACTCATGTAAGAAGGACAATGAATTTCCAAAAAAATACATATTGGATTCATTTTCAGCAGGACCGGTAAAATTATTTACAAATACCGGCGAGATCACTGATACCCACACAATTAATAATTTTATTGCAGATCAGCCAGATTACTTTTGGCGGACCGAATATGCTGCTGATGAGTGGAACGTAGAGATTGAATTAATTTCAGAATCAAGTGCAAAAATTTCTGACTCCGATACAACTGTTTATTTTGATCTGGTCCGGGAAAACGGATTATTGTTCTTTCAATATCAGGGAACCACACCTGTCTTCGGTTCAGCTTCAGACGAGAGATTAAAATATCCGCCATTATCATTTTATTCCTGGTATTATGCTATTGAATCAGCCAACGAAATTTATTTTCCGTATGTCAGCTATATAGAAAAAATTTATGATAATAACGGATGGCTGATAGCTGGTAACGGAATTGACAATTACAATAATGAATTCAATTCGGATTATCTTGTCGGGATACAAAACGAAACCTATCTTACAGATACCATTGCCTTTCAGGAAAACAAAATTGTATTTTTTGAAAAATGATACTAATACAGCTGGTTATGAGAAAATCATTTTTTATTTTATTATCCGTTATTACAATTTCCGGGAGCAACTGCCAGGATTACTTTCCTATGGTCAGCGATTCCTGTATGTGGTATGTAAGTTGGTGCCTTGAAGCCTGCGGGACTGATATTTTATATACAGACGGAGACACAATAATTCATGACACCACCTATTTTAAATACTTTACGATGGATACATACCATGGAAATCCCCCTGTTCTTATTGGCTTTTTACGGGAAGATACATTAAACAAAAAAGTCTATTGTATAAATATTTGCCGGCAGGAAAAAGATTCCTCTGAATTTGTATATTATGATTTCAATTTAAATACCGGAGACAGTACTTTTGTAATAAGTCCCACTACCATCGATTACAGGTGTTTTGATAGTCTTGGATGGTATAAGGTAGATTCAGTTTCTGTGGTTTCAACCTTAACCGGTAACAGAAAGATCTTTTATTTAAGAAATAACAGTGATGCAAGAGATTACTATGATTATCCCTTTATCAACTGGATAGAAGGAATCGGATTTGTGGAGGCTCCTCATTATTTCGGGCAGAACTGGTTAAACTGTTTTTTCAGAAGAGGAATAAAGGAATATGCCTGGAATCCAAGAGGAGAAGATTCTGATTGCGATTTCCATGTTGATGGATTACCCGGGTTACAGGATGAAGAGATCCGGATATTTTATAACAGGAATCTGGAGCAGGTTACCGTGCTGGTATCGGATCCCGGTATTGTTAAAAGCGTAAAGATATTTGATTTGAACGGTCGTTTGGTTCAACTGCAAACTACACATTTTAATGAATCGAATATTCATATTGCAAATCTGAATAAAGGTTTGTATTTTGTTGTAGTAACAGGGAAAAACAGAATTAGCACAAGCAAAATAATAAAATGGTAAATAAAACGTCCGGCAACACAAAATAGTAAACAGGCTTTGCCTTTAATTAATATAGTTTTACTGCAGATACGATTATAACCTCTTTGAAATATGAAAACAAAAGCAAGCAGGAACAACCGGTTACCTTATTTCATTACCGGAATGGCAGTTATTTCCTTTTTTTTGCTCTTCCGTAAAAGCACAGTCTGTCGATATTGATCTTTCTGCCGAATATCAGTCCATCAGCGGTTTTGGCGGAGTGAATATGCCCGGATGGATCGATGACCTGATCACTGACCTGGTAGATAAGGCATTTGGTAACGACCCCGGACAGATGGGATTCAGTCTGCTGAGGATCCGGATCCCCGGTGATTCATCACAATTCTACAGGGAAGTGCCCACTGCCCTGCATGCAAAAGATCTGGGAGCAAAAATAATAGCTTCTCCCTGGTCGCCTCCGGATTCATTAAAAAGCAATGACAACATTGTCGGCGGCTATCTCCTGCCGGCGAATTACGGTGCTTATGCCGATCATCTGCTCGGTTTTTGTTCCTACATGCAATCGGAAGGAGCACCGCTGTACGCTGTTTCTCTGCAAAATGAACCCGATATAGAGGTCGATTATGAATCCTGCGACTGGACATCGCAACAAATGATCGACTTTCTGACTGAGCAGGGACCAAAACTGGATACCCTCAATATCATTGTGGCCGAATCGTACAATTTTGACAGGACAATGACAGACCCGATCCTGAACGATGCCGTTGCGGAACCTTATGTCGACATAATCGGCGGTCACATTTACGGCGGAGGGTTATCCCAATACCCGCTCGCGGAAGGAAAAGGTAAAGAAGTGTGGATGACGGAGCACCTGACAGGCAGTTCCGCCCCGGAAGCAAATACCTGGGCTCTGGCACTTGACCTGGGTACCGAAATGAATGATTGTATGAAAACCGGCTTCAACGCTTATATCTGGTGGTATATAAGACGTTTCTACGGACCGGTCGACGATGCCGGGAACATTACGCAGAAAGGTTACGTCATGTCCCAGTTCTCGAAATTCATTCGCCCGGCATCCATAAGGGTGGATGCAACCGTTAATTCGGCCCCGGATGTTGATGCCACCGCCTATAAAACGGAAACTACCCTGGTTGTGGTAGTCATAAACAGGAATACAAGTGAGGCGAACCTTA
>JASFVU010000176.1:0-6194 GCA_050049665.1 Bacteroidales bacterium
ATCAAATGATCTCTACTGTAACGGCAGAGCTTAAAACCGAATTGTTTCCTGAAATTATCAGGGCCACCTTTCCTATGGGTTCAATGACAGGAGCTCCGAAAATTGAAGCTATGAAAGTCATCGAAGAATTTGAATCAACAAAACGCGGATTGTATTCGGGTGCTGTCGGGTATATTTCTCCAAACATGAATTTTGATTTTAATGTAGTTATCCGAAGCCTGCAATACAATGCCGGGAACAGGTACCTGTCATACATAGCCGGAAGTGCTATTACAGCCCTGTCAGACATTAAAAAAGAATACGACGAATGCCTTGCAAAAATATACGGTATCGTTGAACCGGATAAAAAAATGAATTATGCTTGACAGATTCACTTCATATGTCGCCGATAACAATTTGTTCACAAAAGAACAAAGGGTGTTATCCGCAGTTAGTGGCGGCATTGACTCGGTTGTTATGCTTTACCTGATGACAGATGCCGGTTTTCAGTGTGATATTGCACATTGTAATTTTCAGTTACGGGGTGCCGAATCGGATGAAGATGAAAATTTTGTCAGGACACTGGCCAGTGAATTCAAACTGAAATGCCATGTAAAAAGGTTTGATACAATTGACTACAGCAACAAAAAAAAGATATCCGTACAGATGGCGGCAAGAGAACTTCGGTACAATTGGTTCCATGAACTTGGTACGAAATTCCGGTACGATTGTATTGCCATTGCACACAACAGGGATGATCTGGTCGAAACCATGCTGATAAACCTTTCGCGAGGTACCGGATTAAAAGGCCTGACCGGAATAAAGCCAAAACAATCATCCATTGTCAGGCCTCTTCTATATGCCTCAAGGGATGAAATTGAATTCTATGCCGGGAAACAACGGATTGCTTATCGGGAAGATTCAAGCAATGAGGATATAAAATACCGAAGAAACCTGATCAGACACAGGATCATTCCGGAATTTGAGAAGCTTAATCCTTCCTTCAAAGATACGCTGATTCAGGAATCCGGGATCTTCAGCTCAGCTTACCGTATCTATAAACGGGAACTTGAAAAAATTGAAAAAGCCATTTCTATTGAGGACCCTGAAAGGAAGATACTGAGTGTCCCAAAAATATTATCCCTGAGAGTTACTCCCGAAATATTGCATGATATGCTGGATCAGTATGGTTTTTCATACAGCACTATTCAAAACGTCTGTAAAGTGCTGAAGGGAGCTCCTGGGAAGTTGTTCTATTCTGAGAACTACATACTCCTGAAAGACAGGGAAACCATTATTATTGAAGCTTTCAAAAACAAAAGTGATGATGAAATTGTTGAATTGGCAAACGGAACAATGGAAATAAATTATCCGCTTCATCTCAGGTTCATTCAAAAAATGCGAAACAAGGATTTTATCGTTCCCGTTGAAAAAAGGACTATAGCTGTTGATTCCGACCGTCTGAGTTACCCGTTGAAACTGAGAAAATGGCAAAAAGGCGATTTCTTTTATCCTTTGGGCATGAACCATAAGCAAAAACTCAGTGACTATTTTATCAATAATAAAATCAACCGTCTGGACAAAGAACGGATATGGATACTGACCTCAGGTAACGATGTGCTGTGGATAATAGGACATCAGATCGATAATCGTTTCAAAGTCACTTCCAATACAAAAAACCTGATGCTGATCGCCCTGGAAGAATAATATTTACCGGAAACATTCAAAGAATTATAATGACAAACAAAGCAAAAGAAGAGAAAAGATTTATTGCCAATACAAAAGAATCTTTAAGATCAGAGAACATTGATACGGTTCTTTCAAAACTTCATGAATTGAAATCTACGGGAAAAGTCAGCATACTGCCATATATTTTAGATTTGCTGGATCACAGCTCTTCGGAGAAAATAAAACAGGAAGTCATCTTATTCCTGAGCAATCTGAAGGACCAGAAATGTGTTCCTGTTATCGTCAGCTACATCCGCAAACATGCCGGAAATAAATCCGTTGCCCGGGTCATTTCAACGTGCTGGCAATCAAGGCTGGACTATAGCAATGATCTGAACACCTTTGCTCATTCTTTTATTTCGGGAGATTATTCCATTGCTCTGGAATCATTTACCGTAATAGAAGAAATGTTGTGGAGGGCAACCGATCCTGTTATTACCGAATGTAAAAAAGTATTGCTTAGTAACAAAAGCAAAATAAATTCTGAAAAAAAACCTCTGTATGAAGAGCTGATCGGTGTACTTAATGAAGGAAGAACGGAATCCCGTGATGAATATTCGCACTTGTATGATTAGTAAAAAAGCTATTGAATAGTTGAAAAGTACTTCATGAATTGTGACCGTTCAAAAATTGTCGGGTCCGGAATGTTTTTATAGCTCATTCTTCCCCGGAATTCCTGAAGTGATTTAAAATTGTGTTTTTTCATCCATTCCTCAAGATCCTTCAGGATAACAGAGACATACCCCGGTCCGTTCTTATAAAGAACCGAACAAATCTGTACGGCTGTTGCTCCAGCCAATAATTGTTTGGCTACGGCAATACCATCATGAACGCCTGTGGATGCGCAAATATCAATATTTTTCACCAGGGACGAAACAATCCCGACCCAGCGAAGCGATTGCCTCAGATCGGACGGACTGCTGAATACTTCCGAACTTGTAAAAGTCATTGTTTCAACATCAATGTCAGGAGCGTAAAACCTGTTGAACAGCACAACCCCGCTTGCTCCTCTGCCCTTCAGATTTTTAACAAATGCCGGAATATTAGTAAAATGTTGTCCTATTTTCACCGATACGGGCAAATCAATTTTCTTTGTCAGGGCAATGAGTATATCATCATACAGTTGTTCATAAATGTACCCGTTTTCATGAATATTGTCAGGAAATATAAATACGTTCAGTTCCAATGCATCGGCTCCTGCTTCCTGAATACTCCTGGCAAAAGACATCCATTCCTTTGATGAAACACAATTAATACTGGCAATAACCGGGATATTAACTGTTTTTTTTGCCTGTTCAATCAGATCCAGATACTGATCAACGGTATTGTTCTTTGTATAATTCGAAATGTAATCTTCTGCCTCAGGATAGTCAGCATCTTTAAGCATTGAAAGAGCATCCCTGTTAATCTGCTCCTCGAACAGGGACTTCAGAACAACAGCCCCCGCCCCGGCTTCTTCGAGCTTTTTTATTTTTTGTAATGAGTTTGTTAGTCCTGAACTGCTAATAATCAGAGGATTTTTCAATTCAATTCCTAAATAATTTGTTGTCAGTTTCATCTGCTCCGATTTTCTAATTACTGGTATATCCTTTCACCAAATATAAGGCTCCCGATCCGTATCATGGTTGCCCCTTCCTCTATAGCTATCTTATAGTCCGATGACATTCCCATAGAAATTTCTCTGAACCCTGGTTTGTCGGAAAAGTACTCCATTTTGATCTTTTTAAAGATACTAACTAATTTTTTAAATTCATCCCTTATGGTGTCTGTATCCTCTACAAATGAGGCCATCCCCATCAAACCAACGATATTAACGTTTGTCATTGATTTGTATTCTTCCGATGCGAGAATGTCAATCGCCTCATCCTGAAACAATCCGAATTTACTTTCCTCCCTGGCAATTTTCATTTGCAGCAGACAGCGAATAACCCTGTTCTTATTCAATGCCTGCTTGTTGATTTCCCGTAATAATTTCATGCTGTCAACACTATGGATCAAAGATACGAATGGTGCAATATATTTCACCTTATTTGTTTGCAGGTGACCGATCATATGCCAATCTATATCATCCGGAAGTGCTTCGGCCTTGCCGGTCAATTCCTGCACTTTGTTCTCCCCAAACACTTTGTGTTCCGAATCATAAGCCTCCCGTATCTTTCCGACAGGTTTGGTTTTTGAAACGGCAATCAGTGTTACATTTTCGGGTATTTCTTTCCTGATCTTCTCTATGTTCCCGGCAATACTCATTTTTTCCACAAATATTGTGGTTAAACGAAACCAAAAGTAATAAAAACAAGAACTTTTTTACAGAAACTTTTTCCCATCTTCCTTGTTTCCTATCCAAAGAGTGTTCGAAGCGTCAAAAAATTAGTATCTTGTATTATTGTAAATAAGACGTTTCTGAGGAAAAACCATTGATCATATGAAAATTACTGTAATTGGCGCAGGCAATGTAGGATCTTCCTGTGCAGATGTATTGGCTCATCAGGATGCAGCCAGCGAAGTTGTATTGCTTGATATTAAAAAAGGATTGGCCGAAGGTGTTGCTTTGGATATATGGCAGAGTGCTCCTATTGACAGGTTCAATACAAAAACAATCGGGGTGACGAATGACTATAAGGCAACGGAAGATTCTTCGGTTGTGGTCATCACGTCCGGGTTGCCAAGAAAACCGGGAATGAGCAGGGATGATCTGATTGAAGTGAATGCGAATATCGTAAAGGATGTTACTGAAAAAGTAATGAAATACTCCCCATGTACTACGATCATTGTTGTTTCAAATCCACTGGATGTCATGACATACCAGACTCATATAGCTTCAGGACTGGACCGGACAAAAGTGATGGGCATGGCCGGTGTGCTGGATACAGGCAGGTACAGGGCATTTATTGCAAATGAGCTGAATATATCTCCGAAAGATATACAGGCCGTACTTATGGGCGGGCATGGCGATACAATGGTTCCGCTTCCACGGTTCACAACGGTATGTGGGGTTCCTCTCTATGATGTTCTGTCGGAGGATAAGGTCAACGACATCATTGAGAGAACAAAACAGGGAGGCGGTGAGCTGGTAAAACTGATGGGGACATCGGCGTGGTATGCTCCGGGATCTGCGGCTGCCCGGATGGCAGAAGCCATCGTAAGAAATCAGAAAAGGGTCTTACCCTGCTGTGTCCAGCTAAAAGGTGAGTATAATCTCCATGATGTATATGTCGGAGTACCTGTGGTACTGGGAAGAAATGGCATTGAACAGATAATCGAACTGAAACTGAACCAGGAAGAACATCAACTTCTGAAAAAGTCTTCAGATGCCGTAAAAGAAATGATGGATGTCCTGAACAAAAAAACAAAAAAATGAACTACATCGCAGTGCTTCTCCTTCGTAGTTTTACTACGGAGAAGGAGCTCCGTCGCTGAAGCTTTGGCGCAAGCGACAAGCTGTCGAGGTATCAAATGGAATAATTTTTTATTCGCTGCAAGCAACGGAGTATTAAACTCATTTATCCCGATACGCTATGCAATCGGGATCAATGCACTGCGTTTTTGAAATCTGAGTTTCACGAATAAAAACCGCTGAATGATCCAATCAGCGGTTTATTATTTCAAGCATTTTTTATTCCAACTCAGAGGCCTGATTCATAATCCTCTCAATCACTTCCTGCCGGACATCCATATCCAGTTGATTTAACAGATCAAAGACATCCTTAAATTCTCCATGTTGATCGAATAGTGAATCTGCGTTGACTATTTCTCCTTCTGATTTCGATGCCAGATTATTTATTACAAATTGAAAAGTAGAGGTTTTTGTCATAGGCAAAAAAGTTCATTAAAAATATTATGTAGTACAAAACGGCAAAACGCACAAAATATTTTTTAATGAGTAAGTTTTTTACCAATTATTTTCAAACACCCCGCTACTTCCTTCTACTTCAGCGAAAGAGAAAGATTTTTTTCTTTGATCAACCTTCGTAAATTAATCAATGCATACCTCATTCGCCCCAGAGCAGTATTAATACTCACATCGGTCTGCTCGGCAATCTCCTTAAAACTCATTCCGCAATAATGCCTGAGGATAACAACTTCTCTCTGATCATCAGGTAATTCATACACAAGACGCCTTACGTCTTTGGATATCTGATCAGAGACGATTTCTTCTTCAATCGTTCTGTCTGCAAATTTTCTTGAATTGAACAGATCATTCTCATAACTATCGTTCGAGATCGTATTCAACTGTTTTTCCTTCCTGAAATGATCGATCATCAGGTTATGGGCAATCCTGATTACCCAGGATATAAAACGCCCGTTGTCTCTATACCTTCCTTCTTTAAGGGATTTAAGAACCTTTATGAAAGTTTCCTGAAAAACATCTTCTGCAAGATGCTGATCTTTCACTATCAATAATATATAAGTATAGATTTTTTTTCGATGCCTGTTAATTAATGCCTCTATACTTGTCTTGTCTCCTTCATTGACATATTTCTGAACAA
>JASFVU010000177.1:0-6135 GCA_050049665.1 Bacteroidales bacterium
CATTGCGAATTTTTTACTTGTCATACTGGCATATAAGATCTTCGGATTAAAAGGGCTTTTCATCTGGATACCGATTGCGGCCATTGTAGCGAACATTCAGGTAGTCCAGACAATCAGGCTGTTCGGATTAACGGCCACGCTTGGCAACATTGTTTATGCGAGTTCATTCCTTGTAACCGATATTTTGAGTGAGGTATACGGGAAAAAAGAAGCGACCAGGGCGGTATGGGTTGGATTCTTCAGTGTAATTGCAATGACCATATTAATGAACCTGGCTTTGCTTTTTAAACCGGTGGATGGAGATGAGTTCTCAATCATGACCTACAATAGTCTGGATACTATATTTAGCCTGATGCCACGAATTGTCATCGCTAGTCTCGCAGCTTATATCGTTTCCCAGCGACACGATGTATGGGCGTACCATTTTTGGAAAAACAGGTTTCCCGGGCAAAAAAAAATCTGGCTCAGGAATAATTTAAGCACCATGGTCTCTCAGTTGCTTGATAGTATAATTTTTACTTTTATAGCTTTTTACGGACTGTTCGAATTTAATATTCTGGTAGAGATCTTTATTACAACGTATTTGCTCAAGTGGCTTGTAGCCCTGGCAGATACTCCTTTTATTTATTGGGCCGTTAAAATTAAACCTCTGTCACACAAAGAAAAATAAAAAGGTGTGTTCCGCAAAACACACCTTTTTTCACTAACCCTAACTACTTAACTTATTTAACCCAAATACGTTTTGTACTGAATGTTTTGTCGACAAAAGTTATTTTAAGAAGGTAAATCCCTGATTCTAATCCGTTTATGTCCAACTTTACGTTGTCAGACGGTTTTGTTTCCCTGGAAAATATTCTTTGGCCAACAATATTAAGAACTTCAACACTCGCAATATCTGTTTCAGATTTTATGGTTATCTGTCCTTCACTAACAGGGTTGGGATATACACTTACTTCAATATCATTCAGGTAAAAATCAGAGATCGGATTACCCGTTGAAATAACTGTGGTTATCCCTGCAAGAAGAACGATGAATATGTTTCTTAATAATTTCATTTCTTAGTTCATTACAAAAAACATGCCATCTGAAAAGGCCGGTTTAATTTTCCTGAATGTAAACCAAAATAGTTTCTGATCCCTCTCCAGGGTTTTCGGATTAATATGTAAATATCAGTTTTTCAGTAAGATAAAATACTTTGAGGGTGATCCTTTCTTTTTCAGCAAATATTGAGTAATTTAATATACCAGTAACAATATTCAGATAACAATATGAGAATTTTACATTCAATTATCCCGGTTCTGGCTTTTGTTTTATTCTTCTCAGAGAATTATGCACAGAACTATGCTGACCTGCTTAACGGAAGATATTATTATTTACCTCAGGTTTCCTTAAAGGATACCGGTCAGAAAGTGAATTTTTACGAATTGCGTTTTGTATCAACTATTCCGGTTGAATTAAAGAACGGAAATATGATAGGAGTTAAACCCAGTTACGATATGTATTCCCTGAAGACCGATAACCCTGAATTAAAAGATCTGCAATTGCATACCCTGAAGTTACCGGTATTTCTCTACTGGAAATTCAGCGATTCAAAATGGGCGTCGTATGTTGATGTATCGCCTAAATTGAATTCGGATCTTGAAAATATTTCATCACGGCATTTTCAGATAGGAGGAATGGTTCTCATGTACTATGAAAAGAGAGAAGATTTCGTATGGCAGTTTGGCGTGTTTTATAACCAGGATACTTACGGGCCGTTTATCATGCCATTATTGGGACTTTACCTTGTTGGGGAAAACAGTTATTTCGAGGCTCTTCTGCCTGCGTACGTTATTTACGAGCGTAAACTAAGCCCAAAGATTTATGCCGGTTTTGAGCTTGAATTACGAGGCGAAACATTCCGGCTGGGAGGATCGGAATACGAAGACTCGTTTATCAGTCAATTGGGAGAAAACAAGCTTACGTTCCTGACCGAGCCAAGGCTGTTCATTGATTTTTACCTGACAAAGCATGTGGTCTTGTACCTGAAACCGGGACTTCGTTTATTTCATAAATTCGAACATTATACGGAGGATGACCAGCGTATTGAGCATTCGGAATACGTTCAGGGTACCCTTGAAAACAGTTTTTACGCGGAGATCGGAATGGCCTTCCGATTCAGGTATGATGAAGAATAATAAACCGGGTGCTGGTTAAAGCATGCCAAGTTCAAGTAATGCTTCTTCAGACATCATGGTCTGATCCCAGGGCGGGTCAAATACAAGGTTGACAGTGCACTCATTAATGTCATCCAGAAATTCAACCCGGTTTTTTACTTCCATAAGTATTTGATCTGCAATAGGACAATTTGGTGCGGTAAGTGTCATTACAATTTCAGCGGTACTTTTCTCTGTATCGATATTGATGTCGTAGACAAGTCCCAGGTCATAGATATTTACCGGGATCTCAGGATCGTAAATTGATTTTAATGTCTTGACTATATCAGTTTCAAGCTGCAGAATAGCATTATGGTTCTTCTTTTTTTCTTCCATGACTGAAAAATTAGTTTTTCTTTTCTCTGGCATTGAATGCCATCGCATACAGTTTCATTTGTTTGATCATCGAAAGCAATCCGTTTGCTCTTGTTGGAGAAAGGTTTTGTTTTAAACCGATCCTGTCGATGAATTCCAGGTCGGTATTTAAAATTTCTTCCGGTGTCCTGTTTGAAAGAACTCTGATCAGTAAGGCAATAATACCTTTTGTTATGATCGCATCGCTATCGGCAGTAAAAATAATTTTATCTTCTTTATACTCTGCATTTAACCAGACTTTTGACTGGCATCCCCTGATCAGGTAATCATTGTTTTTCAGTTTATCATCAATGACAGGCAAATCCTCCGAAATCTCAATCAGATGGTTGTATTTGTCAATCCAGTCATCATATACTTCGAATTCACTGACAATCTCTTCCTGTACTTGCACAATTGGTACCATGCTGTAAAATTTTAACAATGTAACAAACGGTTATGTTCGCTGTTCAGGTAAACATTGTTTTTACCTGTTCAATGGCTTTGCAAAGGTAGTCAATCTCTTCTTTTGTGTTATAAAAAGCAATGGAGGCCCTAAGGGTACCGTCGATATTAAAATGTTGCATGACAGGTTGTGCACAATGGGTCCCGGTCCTTACTGCAACTCCCATTTTATCAAATATCATTCCGGCATCGAGCATATGAACACCGTTGATCAGGAATGACAGGATAGAGGCTTTCCGGGGCGACTGCCCGTAAATGGTTATTCCTCCCAGGTTTTCCAGTTTTTTTGTGGCATAATGCAAAAGCTCTGCTTCATAGGCAGCTATGTTTTTCAGTCCGATCTCAGAAAGGTAGTCCAATGCTGCTGCCATTCCCACTGCACCTATGTAGTTGGTTGTCCCGGCTTCAAATTTAAAAGGAAGGGTATTGTAAGTGGTTTTTTCAAACGTAACGACATCCACCATATCGCCTCCTCCCTGGTAAGGAGGTATTGCTTCCAGCCATTTTTCTTTCCCATATAACACACCCACACCGGTCGGACCGTAAATTTTGTGTCCGGAAAACACCAGGAAATCGCAATCGAGTTGTTGTACATCTATTTCCGTATGCTGAACCGACTGGGCGGCATCGATCATCACCGGTACATCCGAATCATGGGCAATCCGGATCATTTCCTTAACAGGGTTTATACTTCCCAGGGTATTTGAGATGTGGATCAGGGAAACAATTTTGGTCTTATCGGTGAATAGTTCCTTGTATGTTTCAATATTAAGAACGCCATTATCATCAAAAGGGACGACTTTGAGTCCGGCTTTTTTTCTTTCACACAGCATTTGCCACGGAACGATATTGGCATGATGCTCCATTTCTGAAATAATGATCTCGTCTCCCTCATGAATGAAATTTTCCCCAAAGGAAAAGGCGATCATATTAATGGAGCCGGTTGATCCGCTGGTAAAAATGATCTCTTCTTTTTTCTTCGCATGGATAAATTGCTGTACCGTTTCACGTGCATGTTCATAAGCCCGGGTAGCCTGATCACTTAAAAAATGAACTCCCCTGTGAATACTGCTGTTCAGTTCGGAATGGAACCGGTTTACAACATCGATCACCTGAACCGGCTTTTGAGTGGTAGCGCCATTATCGAAATATATCAGTGGTTTATTATATACTTTTTGTTCAAGTACAGGAAAGGCAGCCCTTATTTTTTGGATATTAAAATCATTCATGATACCGTGAATTACCATATCGAAAGTAGTTCTGGTAAAGTTAGAATAAAATGATATTTGTGGTATTTATGCCGCGCTCTGCTTTACCCGGAGGGAAAAGACCCGGACAAAATTAATTTTAGTTGTGCCGTACGTTGCAATTTTCACATTGCGATAATTCTCCCCTCAATCTTTTGTCAACCATGCTGTTCATCCTTTCTTTCAAAGGGTCAAGCCCGATCTTATCGATTACTTCATTGGCGAAAGCATACATCAGGAGGTGCCTTGCCTGCTCAAATTCAATGCCTCTTGAACGGAGATAAAAAAGTGCATTCTCATCTATCTGACCTACTGTTGCACCATGGCTGCACTTTACATCGTCGTTGTAAATTTCCAGTTGGGGTTTGCTGTTCATTTTTGCTTTTTGTGACAGCAAAATATTGTTGTTGCGCTGGTAAGCAAGTGTTTTCATGGCATATTTGTCAACCAGTATTTTCCCGTTGAAGGCTCCTGTTGCTTCTCCATCGAGAATTCCTTTGAACAGTTGATCGCTGAGGCAGTGAGGTTTTGCGTGATGAATGTATGTGTAATTCGCAACATGTTGCTGACCTTCACAGAAAAATATGCCATAGGTGTTATTTTCAGCTTCTTCACCGTTGAGCTTTGCAAAAATATTGTTGCGGATAAGTCCGCCATGCAAAGTAATTGTATTGGAAGAAAATCTGCTGTGGCCTTCCTGGTGAATGAACGTATTTGCGATCTGAGACGATTTGTCATTTTCGTTCTGCATTCTCACACAGTCAAGCTGTGCATTTTCCCCGGCATAAATCTCGGTCAGTGAATTGGTGATAAAACTTGATTTACACAAAGTATGATCACAAACAAGCAAAGATGCCGAAGAACCTTCTTCTGCAACGATCAGGTTTCTTCTTGTAATTCTTAGGTTTTTCAATGAGAATCCTATATTGATAATTTGTATCGGCTTCTCAATATGAGTATTCTTAGGTACATAAACGAAAATTCCATCCTGGGCAAACAATGTATTCAGGGCGGCCAGGCTGTCAAGAGAGGTATCGGCATATTGCGCATAATGTTTGTTGACAATCTCGGGGTATTTTAAGGACGCCTCGGCAAGGCTGGTAATGATCACTCCATCCGGAAGTTTGTTCAGTTTATTTTTTTGATAAAAAAATCCGTTCAGAACGAGCACAATGTGCGTGTTCAGTTCGGGGATATCACAACGGAACAGTTCCTCCAGGTCGACCGAAAATTTTACCGGAGCGATCTCATAGGAGTAATCACCTTTTAGGTAGGTCATCAAATCGGTATACCGGTAATCTTCGTTCTTTTTCGTAGGAATACCCAGCTTCTGAAAATTGCCTAAAGCCTGTTTTCTGTATTTATTGATAAGATCGCTTGTGCTTCTGGCTATTTCCGAGGCGTTCTTGTTGTATATATCAGTTAATTCTTCCTGTAATTCAAGTGTAGTCATACCAAAAAATTATTCATTCAACCAATCATAACCTTTTTCTTCCAGTTCCAGAGCAAGCTCTTTGCCGCTTGATTTTACGATTGTCCCTTTGTACAATACATGTACATGATCGGGAATAATATAATCCAGTAACCTTTGATAATGGGTGATAATGATGGTAGCATTGTCTTTGGTCCTCAGCTTATTCACTCCGTTAGCAACTATCCTCAATGCATCAATGTCCAGTCCTGAGTCGGTTTCATCGAGAATGGCAAGTTTCGGATTAAGCATTGCCATCTGGAATATTTCATTCTTTTTCTTTTCCCCTCCGGAAAATCCTTCGTTTACAGACCGGCTGGTCAGGCTGGAAGTAATTTCCACGATCTCTTTCTTTTCTCTCATTAATTTCAGAAAATCGGAAGCAGAAAGAGGATCCAGGTTGTGA
>JASFVU010000178.1:0-6130 GCA_050049665.1 Bacteroidales bacterium
GGACTATACCAGCCGGACAGGAGATGAACTCACTTATCCCGATACGCTCCGCTATCGGGATTGTTCGACTAGCAAATTCCAGTTCACTTTGTTCCTGGAATTTGAGTCTCAAGAAAAAAATACAAAGTACCAAAACCCCTAAATATATTTCGAGGCTTCTTTAACGCTTAAAGGTGACAGGTTGACGGAAGCGAGGAAATCCCTGACCCATTGCTTGTCTGTCTTGGAGTATTCCCTCAGGATCCACCCGATGGCCTTCCGGATAAAAAACTCCTTTTTGTGAGCAAGGTATCCGATATACTCCTCCAGGAGTCCGGTATCTGTTTTTTCTTTGTATTTCAGCTGAAAGATCAGGCAAGTCCTCTGTAACCATATGTTATCCGACTTTATCCATCTTCCTGTTACATGTCTTACAGTCCCGGGATACAAACGAAAATAAGTTCCTATGATCCATGAGGAGAGAGCATCGACCGTGTCCCACCACGATTTTCTGATCACAAGTTCTTCCAGCCATTCTATATCCTCCCTGCGCAGGTCTTTCTTCATTTTATCCAGTATATCGATGGCAGCATGCTGAAAGTCTCTCTCCTGCAATTGCCAGAGAAAAAATGAAATTTCCCGCATGTCCCCCACCGGCGGTTTTCCGTATTGATCAAGAAAAGCCCTGATAAGATCTCTGCGGGTTTTTGTATCGATCCCCAAAAACTCAAACTGATCTCTCAAATATTTTTTGGAAGCAGCCGCCCGCTGGGGGTCTCCCTTGGATATGAACGTTTTGACCAGTGGTGACAGGTAGGCTTCCATTAGTTGCTGTAATAGGATCTGAGGCGTTTCTTAAACGACTTCCGGTTGTATTCATTAATGGTTTCGATGATATCGGCTATCTCTTTTTGTCGCCTGACAATTTCTTCTTCGGAAAGATCTGCCGACGATCGAAAAACAACGGACTCCAGATAGTACCCATCCAGTTTTAAGGAAGTGGCAGCCGCTGCATCAAAGTCATCAAATATCAGGACTGACGGAAGGTTATTATCGGAATAGTTTTGCACAGCTGTCAATACCGCATTGCTAATGTAGTTTATCTGCGCCTGTCCGAGGTAATTAGCTCCCAGAAGTACTTTTACAAGGTCTATTTCCGCCAGCTCCTTCAATTTTCTGTTGTCCCTTAATTGGTAATATTCTTTGTCGGAAGTAGAAAGAAAAAGTCCGATATAGCTTTCCGGAAGGTTGCTTAAGTCACCGGGATTACCGTTTTTCAGCCTTTTTCTGTATTCTTTAACGGCCGGTTTCTGTTTTACAGGTATGAAATATTCCCATTTCCGGGTTCGTTTCCAGCTTTCGGTAACCGGATCTGGTTTCCAGGAAGTTACCGGCCTTTTCATGATCGGTTCGTGCAATGACAATGCTTCTGTCTCCAACGCATAGGCAATGCAATTCGTAAAATGGACCCACCCGCCTCCGAGTTTTGCATGAAGTGCACTCCATAAGGTATTGCCAACTGTCCCTGTGGTGTCAGAAAGTATCTCCCGGCTACTCAGATTCTCACCGGGATTGACCGGGTAAAATACAAATTCGGAAGTAAACTCGGGATCTTTAAGGTCCGTGACATGGAACAATTCCCGGATATCGTAGGTGTAATCAGAATCGTTTTCCATTTTCAGGTATACTTCGTAATCCAGTTCCCAGTTCATCTCGGCAACCTGTGTACACCCAAACCTGCCTGATATGGCAAATAAAAGCAGGATTATGACTAACCGGACCACCAAAGGCATATTTGTTGTTTAAGACTTAAAATCAATAATTAAAAAGGCTGAAAATGTATTCCAGGCTCCGGGTAAAACAGCACTTAAGCATCTATATTCGCATATTTTG
Organism: Bacteroidales bacterium; assembly: GCA_050049665.1. Lineage (GTDB taxonomy): Bacteria > Bacteroidota > Bacteroidia > Bacteroidales > UBA10428 > UBA10428. The sequence continues at coordinate 1,873 of JASFVU010000178.1, forward strand.
CGTGTTTCTCAATAAATTCACGCCGGGGAGGTACGTCATCACCCATCAGCATGGAAAATATTCTGTCAGCTTCGGCAGCGCTTTCAATGGTTACCTGCCTTAAGGTACGTTGTTCCGGGTTCATCGTGGTTTCCCATAATTGTTCGGCATTCATTTCTCCCAACCCTTTGTACCGTTGTATGTGAACGCCGGTCTCCTTGCCTTTTCCGTATTCTTCAACCAGTTCCTGCCTTTGTTCCTCGGTCCAGGCATATTGTTGCTGTTTTCCCTTTTTGATCAGGTAAAGCGGAGGTGTGGCAATATAGAGGTGACCCCTGTTTATCAATTCTTCCATGTGACGATAAAAGAAGGTCATTATCAGGGTGGCGATATGACTGCCATCCACATCGGCATCGGTCATGATGACGACCTTGTGATAGCGCAGTCCGTCGAGATTCAGTGCTTTCGAATCTTCTTCCGTTCCCACCGTAACCCCAAGGGCCGTATAGATATTCTTGATCTCCTCGTTATCAAAGATCTTATGGGGCATGGCTTTTTCAACATTCAGGATCTTTCCCCGCAAAGGCAGTATGGCCTGAAAATTCCGGTCTCTTCCCTGTTTTGCCGTTCCTCCTGCCGAGTCTCCCTCTACAAGGAATATTTCACTTACTTCGGGATCTCGGTTGGAACAATCGGCAAGCTTTCCCGGCAAACCGGAACCGGAAAGTACATTTTTTCTCTGGACCAGTTCCCTGGCCTTGCGTGCGGCATGACGGGCCTGTGCTGCCAGAATGACTTTCTGGACAATGGTTTTCGCATCTTTAGGATTCTCTTCCAGGTAATTACCCAGCATATTGCTCACCGCCTGATCGACAGCACCCATCACCTCGGAATTGCCAAGCTTTGTTTTTGTTTGTCCTTCAAACTGGGGTTCGGCCACTTTTACCGAAACAATGGCGGTCAGTCCCTCCCGAAAATCGTCCCCGCTGATATCAAACTTCAGTTTGGCCAGCATGCCTGACTTATCCGCATAGTTCTTAAGCGTCCTTGTGAGGCCTCTCCTGAATCCTGCCAGGTGGGTACCTCCCTCAATGGTATTGATATTGTTCACATAAGAATGTATGTTTTCGGCAAAGGACGTATTATAGTGCAGGGCAATCTCAACCGGAACATCATTCTTTTCCGTTTCAATGTATATAGGAGATTCGATCAGCTTGTCACGATTCTGATCCAGCAGATCGACAAATTCGATCAGCCCTTTTTCAGAGTAAAACGTTTCTTTCGGATGGTGTCCTCCGTTTCCGTTTTCTTCCAGCTCGCGCAGGTCGGTTATTTCCAGTTTGATCCCCTTATTGAGATAGGAGAGCTCCCTGAGCCGCGAAGAAAGGATCTCAAAATTGAATTCGGTAACACTAAAGATCGTTGTGTCGGGCTTAAACCATACTTCGGTACCGGTAATATCTGTTTTGCCCGTTACCTTAACTTCGGAAAGGGGTTTGCCCCGCTCATATTCCTGCATGAAAATCTTTCCCTCACGGTGTACCACTGCTTTCAGCTTTTCGGAAAGAGCATTAACACAGGATACTCCGACACCATGCAACCCGCCGGATACTTTGTAAGAGTCTTTATCGAATTTTCCTCCGGCATGTAAAACTGTCATTACAACCTCAAGTGCCGATCTTTTTTCTTTTTCGTGCATGCCTGTCGGTATGCCCCTGCCATTGTCCCTTACAAGAATGGAATTGTCTTCGTTAATGGTCACTTCTATGTGATCGCAATGCCCGGCCAATGCTTCATCAATGGAATTATCCACCACCTCATAAACAAGGTGGTGCAAACCTTTGGTAGATACATCCCCGATATACATGGCAGGCCTTTTACGCACTGCCTCAAGTCCTTCCAGTACCTGGATACTCTCTGCTGAGTATTCCCCTCCTGACATCTTCTTTATGCTCAACTCGTTTTCTTTATCAGTCATTTTTCAGTTTGTTAGATATACATCGCTCCCGTTTGCTGTTCCATGCAAATGCCATGCAGATTAATTGAATACAAAACAGGAGATGCTTATATGAAATATTTGTCCGTTCTATCCATTTTTCAGTACAGAAAATCACTTCTGTAAAATCAGGCATAAAGATAGCAAAAATAGACGGTTGAAACAGCAGTAAAATTGCTAAAAATCAAGTTGTTATCAACAAAAAATCAACACGCTAAACGGTTCGTTCCGAGGTGTTTATGAATTTACATCCATTAAAACTTATAAGTAACTCCTAATAAGATATTTATGCGCTGTGACGGGTACTGATTCCAAAGGTAATATTTTTGGCTGAGAAGGTTATAAAAATGCAGGAATCCTGTTAAAACATTCGAATATTTGTATTCAAGCTTCAGGTTCAGGTCAAAAACCGGATCCAGCAGTATTGGTTCTTCAGGAACGGCAAAGTTTTTCGCATACCTTTTCCCAAGGGTGATGAAATCTATTTCGGCATAAATCTTCTCCTTAAAATTGTACTTTGTATTAAACAGAATATCAAACGACGGTTTATGCCATGGCTTATCCTCGCCTGTCATTTTATAGCTGTAAATGTTCGACTTCAGCAAAAAAGACAAATAAGGCAGCGGGGTCCAGTAAAATTCCCCGAAATACTTTATCAGATCGGCATCGTCATAAAGGATAACAAACTGGTTTTCCAGTCTGGTAAGGGTATCGTTAATATAAAAGATCACATTTTCACGGGCTTCAAAATGAGCACCCAGGCGGTAGGATGAATTTTTGCTGAGCCTGCCGTCCAGTCCGCCGTATCCCACAAACCTGTGAATGGTATTCTTTGGCATAATGCCGGGGACAACATAAGGATTATCCCAGGCAATATTTTCATAGCTGTTGTTCTCGATAAAACCGGTGACTCCGAAATAAGTGACAAGGGCTTTACCGATCACCTGAAAGCGAATGCTTGCTTCGGGAAAAATATAGGCTTGCTTTTCGTCTGCATAGTTATCGTAAAAGAACCTTCCTCCCAGTTCAACAGACCATTCTTCTTTATGCTTCGTGACAACAGGCCTCAACTCCAGCAGGGTCATTTTTGATGTGCCGGAAGTATCTTTGTGAGCATAGTAACCGATGTTCCCGTCAAGGCCGATACCAAAGGACCCTATATGGTACTTAAGGGATGTGTTGAAATTCACACCGGGTTGTTTATTCTTGAAAAAGTCCCGGAAGTATTCACCCCGAAGTGACAGAAGATATTTAAATGCATTCGAATCGGCCTTTGTCGAATAAACGCTTGTCTGAGCATAGATCCTGAAGAAGGATTGTTTGATGTCTCTGACCTCAAGGTCGGGAAGAGAATCGTCCGGAAAATTATCGATGTTGTATCCGTAATGCCTTACCCTGTATGTGTTTGCCCCCACATCGGCGGTAAGGCTGACATCTTTGTAAAATTTTTTCCCGTATACCGAAATATCGTTTTTCCCGTAGCCCGCAGGTACCTTGTCACCATTGTCAAGTTTAAGACCCGTATACGAAGATTTATGAAAAACATAGGCCCCGACAGCATATTCTTTTGACCGTAAGTTATTTATACTATACTCAGCCAGTGGTGTAACATAATTCCCCAGACCGAGTTTCAGATAACTGTTGTACAGTTTATCGAGCGGGGTTCCGACCATTTTTGCCGATTTGATCGGCCTCGGGGAAAAGTCGGACGGAATAACGGATGGCAATACCGAATAATCGATGCTGGTATTCATGGTAATGGTATCCGCAATGGTGGGCATCAGGCTTATTTTATCCACATCGGCGATCTCCGGTTTGTATGTCGATACCACATATACCTCTTTATCGATGGTTTGTGTATGGACCTGCATACTCATGATCAGTATAAAAACACACAACAGAGCGGTGCGGCTTATTCTTATGATAAATATATGTTCCCGTTTGGTCATAACTAATCAATGTTTACTTCCATATCCTGCGACTCCACAGGTTGTTCATTGGCTGATTGTAATTTTTCCATATCCTGTTTCCTGTTCCTGGCCATGGTTAAGATCCCGTCATCGGCCGTTTCGTAATAATCGATGATGCTCTGCAATGTCTGTATGGCCTGAAAATAGTCTCCTTTGTGAGCAAAAATATCTGCCCAGAGAATAAAGCTTCTGGCAATCCAGTATTCGTGAGGAGAAGCTTTTTCACTAAACTCGAGGATCTCTTTTTCCGCCTGATCATATTGTTTTTGCTTGACATACAATTCTGCCAGCCTGTATTTTGCCTCGGCCCCTT
>JASFVU010000004.1:0-17741 GCA_050049665.1 Bacteroidales bacterium
GTAAAGCTCATATCTGCCGCCCCAGCCACCCCATTCCGGATGCCCGGCATTATTTAATCCATTCAATATCAGAGATAAGAACGATGGTGTATCTCCTTCCATTCCCCATGCTACATCCGGATAAGCTGCACCAAGAGGGCCATGTCCCTGTTGAATATTCTGAGCAAGCCAGGAATTGCTGATTTTACTATTGTCTATTCCCGGAATGAAACTGTTAATTCCATTCCATGTTGCACTACCATAGTCATCTCCCGGGCTGACGATATAAAACAGGTCCGGAAAATTATTCCTCATCCAGATGCCACTGTCATCCTGGTCGGAAATAGTATATACCCTGAGTTTTGCAATCAGTTTTTCTGCCTCTTCTTCAGTTTTTGTATTTTCAATCTTATATAATGCTTGTGCCAGGGTATTGGCGCCTCCCCAGACAGAGATCCATAAAGGGCGTTCATCAATTTCTTCGAGCTCCTTTATTATCCAGTCCGAACCTTCAGAGTCTTTTCCTTCTCCTACTCCCAGCATTCCATATTTGGGTAAGCCTTTCTTCACAAGGGACAATAAATTTCCGGCTTCAGGAAAATCCGGATCATGTTTTAAAAGGTTAGGCTGTACCTGAGCATAAGCTTTGATCACTTTTGTTATTGATTCCGGATTAACCGTGGTTTTATGCCAGCAGGAAGTTGTGGCAATAATACCTTTTATATCAATTTCATTGGAATAAAGTAGCAACCGAACCAGTGATTGTGTATCATCCGGGTCTGCCTCAATGTCTGTTAATACTACTACTCTGTTTTTTTGATCCCTTTGACTAAAAAGGGAACCAAATGTCAAAGAAAACAGCATTAACAGGATAAAGGTTCTCATAGTATAATTTATTGGCCTAAAAAACATATTGCAAATTTATTTATCCAGGTTGACAGTCAGCGACTGGCAATTATTCATTTATTAGTATTATTTTTAATCTCAGTCCACCGTTTTGTTCCAATCTCACTTACTTGTCCTTTTTTTGCAAAATCAAATTCTTTCCAGGCCTTATGTGGATTTTCAGGAATCAGTCTGTTATTTTTTATTTTGTCTTTAAGCTGATCATATGCTTCCTGAAACCGCTTATCATTCTTTGCCTTATCATAGAACGACAAAACATAAACATAGTAAAATAAGTTATATCGTAAAAACGGGTATTCAATTTTCATAAATGTTGAACCAATCCCGAAATTGCATGGCCCGATCGGCTGTCGCACCTCCCAATGTTGTAATAAAAAATCAGCTCCTTTATTCAACTTGTCCAGATCATCAGCGGAATTATCCCTGAATCGAAAAGCATCCAATACGTATAAAGTTGTTCCGGGATTACTCGCATCAGTTAAGGGAGATCTTCCAAGTTTTACTGTTTTGCATCTCCAACCGCCGTCGTCCCATTGAGTGTTAAGCATCCATTCATAGCTTTTCCCGATCCTTGAATCATTTTTTAAACCAAGTCTCCCTAGTCCGGCAATTATGCGGGCTGTCAAACACGGAAGTTTTGAACTTTTGGGTGAATATTTAAAACTGCCTTCCGGTGTCTGATATGAAAACAGAAAATCAACAGCTTTGGCGATCTGTGGATTATCACGAACCGAATAACCGATCTCACCAAGAACAGATATAGTATCAATGGTTGAAAATCCAAAGGGTGCATGTATATCTCCATCTGCTCTTGACCAAAATTGTCCGCCGTTATCGTTTTGTCGTTGTACTATTTTCTCAATCATTGTTTTCGTTATTGCTTAAAGTGCCTGGCAAACAGGGCAAAAGTACACGGCACCTCCAAGGTATGCCTCCTTAACGATCGCATTGCCACAATTCGGACAAGGATCTTTCAATGTGTTTTTCGAGAGGACTGTTTTGTATCCGCCGGTATGGCCGAACATATCTTTTTCAGTATCCCTTCCTCCCTTATCGGTCATTTTTTTTAACGTTTCTTTCAGACTGTGAAACAGCCCGGCCTTTTGAGAATCGGTTATGGTGGATTTTTTTCGTTTTGGATGAAGATGTGCATTGAATAAAATATCCTGTAAAACCCCGTTGCCGAGTCCAGGAATGCGTTGTTCGGTCGCAAGCAAAGCCTTAAGGGAAAGATCTTTTACGGTATTTTTGAAAATGGTATCAAAACAGGGTTCGTCGAACCTGTCGTTCAGGGGGGGAATACTGTTCAGGCTGCCCTGGTAATACGGATTATCGAATGTTCCTTTGTATGCCCATATTCCGCCATACATGGCAACTGTGTATGCCACAAAACTGTCATCGTCAAATATTATCAGCAACTGGTATTTTTCCGGAGGCTGCTCTGAAGGTGAATAATACCGCATATTGGTACCGTCTCCGATCGTTATGCATACCTTCTCATCACAATACATGTCAACAAACATTCCATGTCCTTTGGTTGATTTGATCTGCTTTCCTGTTAAAAGCTTTTCGTATTCTTCAGGGTCACCGCAATAAAAGGCAAATTTATGCGGTTTTGTAGCCGTATGAACTTCAGTTATCTTTTTATTTATCAAAGTATTGCCTGCCTGAATACTGATCGTTTTTGATTCGGGAATTTCCAGCATGATCGTGTTTATTTTTAATTCTCAATATTTGATTGTTGAAGAATATTTTATTGTCAGTTTGCAAGTTTTTAGCCGTGCTGTTGAGACAGTGTTCCGGCCTTTCGGTAAGCAATATAAACTATTTCCGGCTAAAAGGAAAGACAGCGAAGCATACGATCCGTGATTTGTTGTGCTGTTTAACTTTATTTCTTAGTCCGGAATGTTTTCTTGAGAATTTCTCTTTTAACAGTTGAACCGGTTGATTTTAATGGCGGGAACACCCAGATTTCCGCAACTGCATCATCTTCCGAGTAAACGGCAATGCCTTCATCGTAATACCAGTAGCCCAGATAATCTTCTCCTTCGTCAATTCCATCTTCTTAAGGAGTACCATAGGTATCGGTTACATCGGCAAATGAACTGCCTATTCCTATGCCATCTTCCGTAATTCCGTCAAAAAAGCCATAGGCGATTACATAAAATAAAATGTCACTCTTTTGTATGCTTGTATTATCCTCTGAAAGGAAATACATGGCAATTTGTTCCAATGGTATATCAATAAGATGAAGATATGACCCGTTACCTACATCCTCTATTTGATCGTCATAATTAGGTGTAATCACCGGATATAATGCTTTGAATATCCGACCAGTACTCCAACAGGACGTATTGATCAATGCCTGCACCGGGAAATATTCTTGCCTCTTCGTTCACAATAATACTAACGGACGAAGTGTTTGAACCGTCCGAATTGATAGCCTTTAATTCAACGGTGTATGTACCAGTCTCATCATACGAACAGGTTGGGTTTTCGTCGGATATCGTTCCGCTGCCATCTCCAAAGTTTCATTCGTAAGCGTCTGCATTAACCGAATTGTTTATAAAGGTTAATAATTCGCCGACAGTGGCTGTTGTCTTATTTTCGGTAAAGGATGCAACCGGAAGGTCGGCATCTTTTTTATCGCACGAAAAACCAATAAGGGTTACCAGGATTAGCAGAATATTTTTTCCGTATCATGACTTTAATTTTAACTGTAAGACTATTACTCTCGGTTACAAGTTTACTAAGAAGTATTGGAATACAATATATAAAATAGACCTATACATTATATTAAGCTACGAACAATATTGTATTAACAAATAAAAACAACTCAGACTATCGGTCATCCGGTTTGAAATATATGTAATGAATGTTTTGATTATTACTAATGATTTTAAAAATTTCTAATCTGATAATTCATTTAATGGCACACAACTCCGTTCGTGCCAGGGGATCTCTTTTCCGTGCCGGTTGCTGTTTTTGATCGCAGAATCCCCTGATCAGATACCGTAATTGTGTCCGATCTCTTCTGTTTTTACTCCTTTCGATCCTTTGACCTCGTTCGGAGACACAACGATGGCATAATCCCACCAGATATTGGTTGCCACATCCAGTTCTTCACTCCGGTAATACCTGTCCCTGCCTTTCAGTGTCTGATCGGCATAGCAGTCGCCGAAGCTGTAAGGATCGTAGGTTTCATACAGGATCTTATCATCAACCCGTTTATATCCTTTTATCAGGATGAAATGCCCCCAGTCGACGGTATTGGCGGCATAGAATTTATCGACATGCCACTCGTCCGCAAGCGACAGGCTCAGGTAATACATGTCGAGGCACAGGATAAAAATGTTGCCGTCCTCCAGTTCTGCAGCCAGCGAATCGCAGTGAGGAATGCCGATGGTATAATTGTTTACATCGTATAAGTTCAGGTAGTTGATGATGTCGCTGGTATACCACCATCCTCCTTCCGGGCGGTAGGTATTTCTTGCGTCTTCAGGAGTTTCGTCAAATGCCTGGTCCACCCATTTTATGGCCATGGTCACTACTGTGGGGCCGCAGTTGATTCCCGAGAACGGGCCGGTATTCATCTGGTCCATGTACCATTCGTAAGCGGTGTTGTTGCTCAGCTCATATTCCAGTTCACGTCCCAGGCCCCACTTCCTGGCTTCTGTCATAGCAGGGAGTTCCATATCCCTGCTTACACTGTCGCACAGGAGTCCGTCACATACTTTGAGTCCGACGGTAATTTCCGTTGGTTCGGACGCATCGGGAAGGTGAATGATTACCGAGACATCATCGTTATCATCCGGAACAACGGATGCCGGTGAGATGGTCCACTGCTGAGTCAGTACATCCCCGTCGGGGTCATCTGATCTGCTCGTCAGCCTGAATCTGTCGATCAGGTCGGTATACGAGAAATCTGCCTGTGGCGGATGATTGGATCCTTCATCTTTTGTACAGGAGATACAGATAAGACTGCTTAAAACAAAGATCGGGATAATGTGTTTCATCTGGATATTTTTTCCTGTTTCATGCGAATGATGCATGGCAAAGGTAAGTGATCATGTTGCATTCTTCCGGTGTTAAATATACAAAATTCGGTTATCTTAACATCCGGTATCTGTTATTCGTACGAAAATGGAACGGGATCTTGTTCATGATTATGATCTCCCGGGTGTGAAATTACGGCATGGGTTTTATAACTTTGCGGTCCGGAATACGAATGAGTATAATTTCAGGTACTGGCCGGTATTTTTGTTATTATTGATTGTCATCAGGAATATGGAACATAGAATTGAAAAAGGAAAAAAACTGATCTTTCTGGGGATGGTTTTAGCGGTTATCTGGATTCAGGATTTATACCCGCAGATACGGGAATCGGTAGAGAAGGACGATGATTATGTACTGTCCAAATATCCGTACGGGAAAACGGAAAAATTTGAGCGCATTTACTGCAATAAGTATCCCGAACAATTTGATTGCAAAAACATTGGTTCCTCCGGGAGAGGAATGTTCCGTGAAGATTTTACCCTGGCCGATAATTTTTTTGTAAAACTGAGTCTCAGACCGGTGGGTAGAGAGAATTACAATGCACTGAATGTGGCAGGCCTGTACCTGCGGAATAAACGGCCTGGAAAGAATGATACCACCCTGGCTTATGCTTCCCTGGATATAGAACTGGAATACCTGGTAAACAGGATCTATTTCTTCAGCGATGAACTTTCTTCTCATCACGAGGGTGAGATCCGGTTTAAGCTTGCTTCTCTCGCTCTTGTTGAAGAAAATCTGTTTATTATCACAGACAGGATCTATGACAACGAGCTTTCTGTCTGCAATAATTTCAAGGGGATCTATTATGAGACATCCCGTCGGTTTTTTGCCGATGTCTTGTATAAACTGCTTGAAATGGAAAAAAATGAAGAGGTTAAAGCCGAAATAAGGAGGATACTGAACAGGTTACCTGATAAATACAAGCAGGGAAGGCCCGACAGGTCAAGAAGATACTGACCGGTTTGTACGTACCGGCTAACAACCCAAAAGCCAACAACCCAACAGCCTTCTTACAATGCCGCCTCATACTTTTCCCGTGCTGCTTCCAGCCTTTCCTGTGCTTCTTTGAGTTCTTTGGCCACTGCTTTTTGCTTTTCTTTCCCGCGTTCCATGTTCGATTGTCCTTTTGTAGCCTTTCTGGTGAGTTCTTTTATCCTCATTTCAATTGCCCTGGAATCGGTTTTGAATTGTGCATCCACCGCTTTCAGCTCTTCTTCAGCCTTTTCCGCAGTTTCCTCGTCTTTTGACTTGCTCTTCTTGGATAGCTCTTTGTATTTGCTTTTGTACTCTTTATTCAGTACGGCCTGTTCATTTTCCACTTCCGTGAATTCATCCTCTGCCTCGAACAGCATGGCTTCCCCGGTATTGTAAAGAGAATCGGCTATTTCTGCCTTTCGTTCTTTATCTGCTACACGGGCTTCGCAGCGGGCAACATTTTCTTTCAGTTTCTGCCGTTTCAGTTCGTTCTTATCGGTTTGAGCTGTCAGTACCCGGGGCATGATCATACCGGCGAGGATGACGAACAAAGCAATACGTGTATTAAGCGTTTTCATTCTAAAGATTTTTAGTGGTTATAAGCCTTGTTGATACCGTAGTGATTTATAGTGTACGACCGGCCGGTGAAATTGGTTCCAAAAAAATTGGTAAGGATCAACTTTCACGAAAAGTATGAAAAGAGAATTTTAAGCTGAAATCCTGAGCACCGTATTCAGGCAGGTTCGCAGATCTTCCTTTTACCCAATAGCCGGGAATTGAACCCAAACAGTTTTTTATTGTCATTAATAAAAAAGAATGGGTTACCTCCGGTGGTTTATATCATTAAGGGTAAATAAAAGTTCTTTTCATAAAATAAGATGTTTAGTTACGGGGTAAAGCCATTCCGGGAAGTATTCGGAGTGGCTTTTTCATTGGAAAAAATTCTATGCTTGATAAGCGTCCGGCCGGATATGATTGTCTTATAGAAAACAGATCGTCCGCCATCATATGAAAACTACCCTTCTCATCGTTGTCCCGGGGTTATTCCTGTTGCATGTTACTGCTCTTTGCCAGAAAGATCCTTATCCTGCTTCCGAACTTAACGGTATGGATTACATCTCCGCACTGAAAGAAACCCTGGAGGACCTTTCCGAAACATCAACAAACAGTTTTTTCAGTCTGCATTGCCAGTCGATGATCAATGTCATTGAAGCCAAATCTCCTTTACTTAGACAGGATTCGTCACTTCTTAAAGATACTTATAATGCTTTTAACAATTTAGGGGGACCGTCGAATCCGGGAGAATGGTCAACTTACCTGAAGCGTGAGCGGCCTATGATCATTTCCTGGATATCGCCTACCGACGGCGAAGTCTCGTTCTCATGGTTCAAACTGCCGCTTAACTGGGACCCTGACAAGGCTTACCCGTTGTATGTGGAGCTTCACGGACTGTGGCCGGTGGCTTCCAATTCCATTGAATACATGACTTATCCGTACCTGAATGATCCTTCTTCAGGTATGGCCTTTAGCGATGGCTACCAGTTAGCGCCCTGGGGAAGGGGCAATTACTGGTACCAGGGTATATCGGAGACCGATATCCGGGAATGCATGGACGTGCTTGAGGAACTGGTCCGTATTGATCCTGCGCGAAAATATCTGTGCGGCCATTCCATGGGAGGCTATGGCACGTGGCATATAGCACTTGGTTCTCCGGACACATGGGCGGCATTGGGGATCCATGCCGGTGCTCTTCAGTATGGCTACCCGGAAGAGATCAATGCGCAATCGACTGAAGTGCTCAGTGAGGTGCCTGTTTATTTTGTCTGCGGCACCAGTGACGGATTGCTTTCGATCAACGAGGCCGCCTACCAGTGGCTGGCTGACGCCGGGAACAATGATATTTTTTTTGTTACATTTCCGGGAGGACACGAATACCTTGAAGAAAATGTGTTAAACATGTATCTGTGGATGAAGAATTTTGAGAACGATCGCCTGGTTCCTGTTGAAGATCATTCCTTTGCCGGTGTCCGGCCTCACATGCGAATCTGGCCGAATCCTTTTTCAGGGAATGTTGAGATACGGTTCTATTCTCCTTTGCAGGGAACTGTTCAACTGGCGGTTTACGATCAGCTCGGACAGGTGGTCGAGGTACTTGTGAAAGGAAAGTTTCCTGCAGGCGATCATACCCTGCAATGGGATCCGGGAAACCTGGCAGAAGGGATCTACTATGGCAGGCTCCGGACTTCGGAGGGAAACTCGGTCATCAGGATGGTATATCACAGATAAGCCTTCTTATTCCCGGTTTTTTGGCCGGGGAACTTCATACCAAAGCAAATCCGGCAATGTTAGGTCATTTGCCGGATTTTTATGTTCTGTTTTCCAATCAGCCGTTTACAGCTTCACGAAACGTTTCGTAAGAGTCTGGCCTGAAGATACCAGCCTGATATAATAAACCCCCTTGTCCAAAGAGGCAATGTCAATAGTTTTCTCATCCGATAACATGTCCGTTGTTCTGATCAGTTTTCCGGAGTAATCGAAGATTTCGATCTTCGTAACGGCGATGTTTCCATATGATCTGACTGTGATCCGGTTACCTGCCGGATTAGGAAAGACGGAATAATTCAGGTTCCGGGAGAAAGGTTCCGTCCATGAGGGTTTTTCCAGCTGAAAGCGGATGGGGTAGGAATACATCAGTGTATCGTTAACCGTTGTTTTTAGCCTGAAATAATAATTGGTATCGAAATCGAGGTCATGGATCATCAGGCTGTCCGATGCGGGAGGCAGTCTTTCCAGCAGGACGAATTCGCCGTCCATTTTCCACTCCACGTCAATGCTGTCGTTCTCCGTGGTCCTGTTGGTCCAGGAAAGTACGACATTGCTGTCACCCACAACGTTATATTCAAGCAGGGTCGGAGAAGTTTCATAGGTATGGATCAGGATATCTTTCAATTCGTTCCATCCCCTGGTTTCCCTCTGATAAATCCGGAATTCGCCTCCGTCATCCCAGGCAGAAAAAGCAAAGCCATGCTTCAGAGCCTGTTCGGTGACAGTGGCATAATGGAGCATCCTCGAGTTGTACTCGCAATAGGTAATGGCCCCGAACTCTCCCAGCAGTACCGGAATATTGTTATCCTCCGCCCAGTTTTGTACACTGTTATGCCTGCTGATAATAGACGGGATATTCGAAGAAGTGAAAGAACCCGTACCTTCCAGACCGAACGGATAGGGATCGTACGAATGGAAATACCCCATGATGTAATCATCTTCCGGTATATCAGCTACCACAAGTTCTTCGGCATTCGACCAGCGATGGCCTGAAAACAGTACAATACGTGTCGGATTTGTTTTTCTGATAATGGAAAGTACCCGGGCGTTCAGCTGGTTCACACTGTCGAGAGGCAGGGGGTTGGGTTCGTTGATGATCTCGAACAGCAGGCTGTCCGATTTGTCCTGAAACCTTACAGCGATCTGACTCCAGAGGCTGTCGAACCGGGCTTTGTTCGCAGCCGTGTAGTTTCCTTTTATCCAATAGTCGTGGTGGGCATTTAAGATAACGAACAGACCTCTTTCCAGCCCCCAGTCCACCACTTCTTCAACCCGGTCCATCCAGGCCGCGTTCACGGTATACGGAGAAGCTGATGAGGTATGCCCGTTCCATGTCACGGGAATTCTTACATTGGTGAATCCCGCTTCCTTGTAATCATCGAAATAGTATTCCTGTGCAGGACCGTTATTCCAGTCTCCCTCATCGGGAGGTTCCATGGTATTTCCCAGGTTGATACCTCTTCCCATCTGTACAACAGCTTCCTGTGGTGTTAATTGTCCGTATGTGTCCACTGTAAAAAACAATGAAACGGACCATAGAAATGCAAAAGATCTTACTATGTATTTCATTATGTTACTTCCGGTTTAGTACTACCTAAATATAAGCATATCCTTTGAATAAATCTTCATCATTCATGCTGTTATGAATTGGAATTGTTCCCTAACCCGGTAAGGCATTCTGCTGATGTAATGTTCAAAAGGCCCGTCATTTCCGGGCGACTGGAAATTTTCGGCATAAGCGGAAACAGGCTTTTTGCGGATACGTTTTCCGGGGACCGGTACCTGCTGTCGGCAGACGGGCTTCATGCAGGATATTATATCCTGAAATTTACCGATGGCAGTATATCCCGCCAAATCGCTTTTACAGTAGGGTAAACAGGTTTTTTAGCAATTATGTCCGCTAAAATATAATTTTCGGGTACGCAACCATTTTGGAGGAAACAACGTCTTTATTCTGAGGTAAAGAAACAACCATAATTTTATCAAAGGAATTGATACCCGATAATTTTTGGCATTTAATTTGAAGGTTCCTATGGAGCGTGTGACTTAAATTTTACATCATGAAGACCATGGACAGCGAGTATCTCATTGATTCGAAACGGCCGGTACCTGTTAAGAACAGGTTTTTCAGAGCCCATTTGTATAAAAACTCTTTCCGGGGATTTTGGTATGACACAGGAGAAAGAAGCTACGGTATCAAGTTAAGTTTTGCTGAGCAGAATACCAGTTTGCTGAAGTTGTATGCCCAGGATTCAAAGGGAGAGGCAGCCGTATTTGAATACGAAATAAAATCGGATGATCTCCATATCGGGCAGATAAGTAACGATAAGGTGGTTATTTCCACATCCGACTATAAAGCAAGATTGATCGAACCTTCGGGTGCGGTCCTGAAAATACCGCCATACATTGAATTTACACTGCAATTGTTATCACACAATTCAGTATTTATTCAGTTCCATGATTACAACATGTATTCACCCCCGATAAATCATTTGGCACGCGGGCTGGTGCTGGCCAGGGAACATAAGGAATAAGCATTTTTCACAAAGTTGTGGCGGACAAGCATTAATAGATTAACTGATTAATCGAATAACTGATAAAATGAAGATCCTGATAAGCCAATGGTTTGGTTCATTTAATCATCAATTTATGGATTTATTCAATTAATTCCCTATCGCACAAGCCATTATTTCGAACTGTTCCCAAACAGTTCGATTTCCTTTTTTATCATCCACATAAAAAAGGAAACAAAAAAAGTCTCCGTTCTGGAAAAATAGCTTGAATTTTATCATAAGCCTTTCGCCCTGCGGAATTAAACTCACTCCTCCTTCGTCGTCGCTCAGACAAAATTCCTCCAAAACACCTTCCCGCCTGAAAGCCTTATTTGAATTGCCACGCTATTTTTCCCAGACGGTATCCAATAGGAAAGATGCTGAATTACATAAGATCTAAGTAATCAAACAACTAATGAAATAAAGATTCCGGAGAGCCAATCGTATATTTCATTTAATTCAGTTCACCAGTTTATCAATTAATCAATCTCACGATTACACAATTCCACGATTAAACAGTTAAACAAGCCTGGACCCAGCACCCACCCTTCGGACGGCAAAGCCCACCTCCACAAGGTTACGGTGGACAAAGCCAGTAACCAGCATCTGCCATCACATCAATTCCACACTCCGTTAATGGCCCTTCCGCAATGTGAGCATTTTCCTTTGGTTATCTGATTGCTGAGTATCGAATACCCCCTTCGTTCGACAACAACCTCCCCGCAACCGGGGCAAACCGTATTTTCCAGGCCTTTGCCCGGGACATTACCGACATAAACGTACCTGCAGCCTTCCCTTATAGCAATATCCCTGGCTTTGATCAGTGTGTGCAAAGGTGTTTCAGGAAGCTGTGTCAGCTTAAACATGGGGTGGAACCTGCTGAAATGCAGCGGGTATTCTTCAAACCCATTGGAAACAAGCCAGTTGCACATGCGCTTTATCATATCAAAATCATCGGTCCATGAAGGTACGATCAGGTTGGTGATCTCTACCCACACCCCGTTATCTTTCAGAGTGACCAGGGTATCAAGCACGGGTTGCAGTTTTCCGGCATTCAGTCTCAGGTAGATATCGTCGTCAAAACTTTTCAGGTCGATGTTAGCTGCATCGAGGTGCGGAGCAAGCTTCACAAGAGGTTCCCGGTTGATGTAGCCGTTGGATACCATGATGTTTTTGATCCCTTTTTCATGGGCCAGCCTGGAGGTATCGTACATGTATTCGTAAAATGAGACAGGTTCGGCATAGGTGTAAGCTATCGACTCACAATGGTGCTTCCCGCAGGCCTCAACGACTTTTTCAGGCATGAGGTCGTAATTCTTTGTTTTTTTCGGGCTTGTCTGTGATATTTCCCAGTTCTGGCAGTTGAGGCAAATGAAGTTGCAGCCGGCAGTGGCAATGGAAAAGGCAGTTGATTGCGGATGGAAATGCTGCAGCGGTTTCTTCTCTACGGGATCTACATGGACAGCACAAGGATTCCCGTAAGCAATGGAATACAATTTTCCTTCGTGGTTGACCCGGTTGTTGCAGTCCCCCATCTCTCCGGGCCTGAGTGTGCATTCGTTCGGACAGAGCCTGCATCTGACACCCCTGGGGGTCACCGAGTAAAACATGGCTTCCCTGCTCCATTTCCAGAGATGATCACCCGCTGAGGCCATTCCCGGTATGGACAGGAAGGGACAAAACAGTCCGCCTGCACACAGCATGGTTTGTTTGATAAACTCCCTTTTTCCTATCTTTTTCATATCTACGGTCTGTTTTCGGATATTCATAAAGTCATTTAAAGTTAAGCCAATAAAGCTTCATTTACCAGAAAGGAAATGAAAAAACCCAAAAGATCAGGGACTGTTATGAGATAAACTTTTTTCGTAAAACATAGCTGCCCGATGCCAGCAGATTGGCAGTTGCCAGCAGGTAACACGTATTAGCAATACCGGCAAGCGGAACCAGGATGATCGTTGTTGCAACGATCCCCAGGGCAGATCCCAGCAGGTCGGACGCATAAACCACCGGCGCCGATACGGATGTCTCCCTTCCGAGCAGGGTTGATGCGGCAACAAATATATAGCCTGTTATGGCGGAAGGTATGAACGTGAGCAGGAAGAACACGGGCCATAACAAAACAGGACTTATCCCGGTACCGGAAAGATTCAGGATAAAAGGCAGCAACAGCAGGAAAACCATCAGGGAAAGCTGCAGCAGGGGCAGTGTGGTTTTCCTGATCTTTATCCGGTATCCGGCGAGAGATCCGAGTGCAAGACCGGCCATGAATATGGCAACGATCAGCCCGATGGCTGCATATACATACCCGTAAATAAGCTGAAACACGAAGATCAGCAGGATCTCAACCGAAGCACCTGAAAATCCGGCTGCGTACATGCCGGTAGTTTCCGGCTTCATAAATAACAGGGGCAGGAGCAGCAGCAACAGCGGCAGATACAGGATGGTTCCCCTGCCGGAATAAAACTGTGAAACAAACCTCAGTGTATCGAAAAATACCGGAAGAGGGCGGTCGTTCGTATTGACAGCCCGGATACCGGGAAGACGGCTCAATACCGCTTCGCTTCTCATTCTGACGGAGGCATCGTCGATGTAATCGGAATTGACATACATGTTTTCAATGTCTTTCGATTCATACAGCAATGACACAGAAAGCGATAACGGTTTTTGCGAAGCCAGCAGATAATCCATTTCACCCGGTACCAGTTCCACATAGCTGAAATGCTTTTTCAGGGTATTCAGCAATACGGCCAGTTTATTCGCCTGGGTTTCACTCAGGTAATTTCCTGTTGAGGAGATCCCGTATAAGACAACGGCATCTTCTTTCATACACTTTTTTAGCCCGGCCAGGAACTCACTCGTATAATACCTGTTCGCCTGGAGGCTTGAGGGGCCCGGAACCGCCATGATCACTGCGTCGTAACGTTTATTTGTGGTGGCAACATACCGTTTGCCGTCCCCCCTGATCACATGGACTCGCGGGTCTCCGGGCAGCAGGTCGTACTTCCTGCCCAGCCCGATGAGCACAGGGTTCAGCTCAACATAATCCACCGATACTACGGAGGGGTATTTCAGGATCTCCCCGGCCATTCCCGATATACCTCCTGAGATCAGCAGTACATCGGCCGGCGTATCCCGCTGCAAAAGCGCATAATGGACGTATTCTTCGCGAAGCACAAAATTTCCCGATGAAAAGATCAGGGATCCGTTGCTGAAAAAATTGTATTCCCCTGCATTTTCCGTTACCGTGATGTTTCCGTAAAAAGTTTCACGGTTTTCAAGTACCTTTTTTGAGTGGAACAGTTTGCCTCTGATCCGGTTTTCCACAGATGAGAAGATCAATATCAGGAAAATGGCCATGGCGCCTGTGGCAAAAGCCAGGGAGGTCTTCTTTCCGGATAAAACGGTAAGTACCGTACTCACGAAGAAAAGCAGCAAGGCGAACGACTGCAGCAGCGACAGCCAGTTGATCAGCAAAAAGGAAACCATGACACCGCCAACAAGGCTTCCCGCACTTTCAAGAACATAAATACGTATGAATCCGCTGGCATCCTCTTTCCCATACCTGATAAACAGTGAGAACAGGGATCCTGTAAGCAGGCAGACAGGGGCGAGCAGTATGAACATGACAAAAGTAAAGGCTGCCGGCCCGACCATGATGCCGGGAGGAAAGATCTGGTTCTTCAGAAGGTTCAGGGCAACGACAAAAAACAGGGGGATGGTGCAGATCAGCAATACTATTTTTTTTAATTGAGGGAAACCGGCCGGCTCCCTGCGCTTCCGGGCTGCAAAAGCCCCGGCCCCCGTAAGCAACATCCAGATGCCCAGTGTCCAGCCCATCATGAATTCATTTCCCTGGAACAGTGTCGTCACTTCCCTGATGAGAAGAACCTGTAAGATCGTGGCGGAAAAACCCGAAAGGATGACCAGCAGGTTCAGTTCAGTGCGTTTGCCTTTATCAGAAAGGGAACCGGCAGGTATTTCCTTTTTGCTTCCGGGTTTTTGGTTAAACAGTTTCAGGTAATAGGAAAAATGCCATATCAGGTGATAGGTGGCGGCAAAACTCATCACAATGCCGAAGTCAACGTGCCAGGCCATCAGCTTATCCATGATATTCCAATCCAGTTTGTAAGTGATCTGAACGACAAGCAACAGTCCGATGACAGCTGTTACCAGGAAGGTAAGCAGGAGGACCACGTTCCAGAACTTCCGGTGAAAAGATTTGGGGAGGATACCTGTTCTGACCAGAATATGGCTCAGCAGGTAGAGCAGGAGTGAGGTAATAGCAAGCGGTAAAAGCAGGTAAGGTGTTTGCATGGCTACAAGTTGTCCCTGAATTCGTGTTCGCTGAATACCAGCGCTTCATAAACATACAATTCCGCTGTTTTCCAGCCTTCCCATCCCAGGTGTGCTTTATCACGGGAGCAATGCCCGAGAAATTCTTCTTTCGACCATCCTGTTTCGGTGGCCACCTGGGGTAAAAAAGTTCCCGAACGGTTGCCTTTCCTGATGTATATGCCGTGTTTTCCCATGATGATCTCATCGGGAGTGGTGATTTTTCTCAAAGGTGTCAGGACAGAGATCTCGATTTCCAGGTCTGCCAGTTCATGGTTGCTTACAGGCGGAAACCTCGGATCGTTCATTGCCGCTGCCACGGCCATTTCCTGAACGGTAGTGTACAGAGGTTTATCCGGACCAAAATTACCAATGCACCCTCTTAGAAGGTGGTTCTTTTTCAGCGTTACAAAGGCCCCGGCATGTGTCAGCAAATGATCCGTAAGGCTGCCGGGATCAGGTGTGGGGAAAGATCTTTCCTTCAGGTAGGTATCCAGGGTATGCCTGGCAATTTTCAGGAGGGCTGTTTTCTCCTTGTCGTTCAGGAAAAAATCCGGTGCCGAAGCTTCGGCATCCCTGTTTACTGCTGCCAGGGCGAAATAACCGACAACACGTTGCTTATCGCCATGGTCCGTGTCTCCCGAATTGCTGTAGCCGATCTTTCTGTATTCAATTTCAGGATGGTTTTCCGTTATGTTCAATAGTGTAAGGACCGATGTCCAGCCGCACATGGCGGTAACCAGGCTTTTTGTTCCGGCATTCTCGGTTTTCTGCTTTGCTTTGAGAAATTCTTTGGCTGAGTTGGTCAGTATGGCCCCGGCCATTTTCCTGTCTGATTCTATCGCATCTTCATAAGACGGGTAGTGTGAGAAGTCCGTGCTGATAACAAACAGGTTTTCCGGTTTGAAAAAAGGCCCGAGAGCAGCCGCCAGCTTCCGGCAGTTGCTTTCCGACTGACCGCCGATGATGACGGGTACAATAGTGAAATCCTTATTCAGCCAGTATTGCAGGAAAGGAAGCTGGACTTCCAGGCTGTGCTCCGATACATGGGGTTCCGGATCGGTGGATATGAAGTCGTACCGGTCTGCCAGCCATTGCGCCAGGGTATCCGTAACAACCGTTCCCAGGGGGGTAATAAAATTACCCCGGGCATAAACGGAGGCACCGTTGAAATGCATGGTATGACTGGAACCGATGAGGAAAATGTGGTTGAATTTCCTGTTGCGGTCAAGTTGTCCGTATGCCATGGAAGCGGTATTTCCCGAGAAAACGTAACCGGCATGAGGCACGATAATGGCAAGCGGATCCTTTGCATCAACAGGAGAGGGGTCGGAGAAAAAACGCCGGAGCATATTGGTCAGATCTTCCCGGTTGCCGGGATAGAATTGTCCGGCTACGGCGGGCTGCCTGTCTGACCGGGTCTCCATGTGCTGTTTGTCCTGTCCGTGGCAGGCCTGTACCAGGAGGAAAACAAGCAGGCAGAAAGTACTGATACGAAAGTTCATGATCATGGTCTGAATGGTTACCTAAAAGTATCGAAAAATACGAAGAAACAGGCAACATGTCAATGAATACCTTCATAAACAAATGACTTGCCTTTGGCAGACATTATTATCAGATATATCTGTCAGGAAAGTAATTCAAAAATTTCTCTTTATTTCTATTCTTATTAAGAGGAGGGATTAATTCTCCGTCATTGTTGAGGAGCTCCGATGGTTATCGGAACGACGAAGCAATCTTGCCCATCTCTCCCGTTAATCAATAAAAACAACTGTTCATATCTCCCTCATAACTCAGGTTCGTTTTTGTAGTTCATCTTTTCAAAGTTCAGTAAATTGCCTTTTAAACGTTTAAACAAACCTACTATTTATGATATTTGGATATGCTAGGGTATCAACAAAAGACCAGTCATTGGAACGGCAGATTGATTCACTAACATCGAATGGTTGTGATGAAATTTTTAAAGAAAAGGTATCCGGGAGGAAAAAAGAAAAACCACAGCTCGATCTTTTACTATCCAGACTACGAAAAGGCGATGTGCTTATCGTAGACAGTCTGGATCGGTTGGGTAGAACATCAAAATAGTTGATCAATCTGTTACATCACTTTAAGGAGAACGGCATACAATTCAGGAGCCTGAAAGAAGGGATTTTCGATACAACAACGCCCATGGGTGAAGCAGTCTTCCAGATTATTGCCATTCTTAAAGCTATGGAAGTAGAAGTTTTAAGGGAACGAACCCTGGACGGCTTGAAAGCTGCCAGGGCGCGTGGCCGGAACGGCGGAAGAAAGAAAGGAAGCTACAACAAACAGAAAGCAGTTGCTGCAGCAGCCCTGTACAAGCAGGAAATACCCATTCCCCAGATTTTAGAAATAACAAAAATAAAAAGTAAGGCGACTTTGTATGATTACTTGAGGTATGAGGGGGCGTTTAAATAACTAAAAAATAATATAATGAAAATTCCTAAAGAATATCCATGCGATTTAACAAATGACGACCTGATAAAAGAAATAGAAAAGTATACAAGAATTGCTACTAATGCAAGTAGTGATCCCGGGTATACATTGGGTCCAGCATATTGGAGAGAAATATCAGTATTAGGACAAAATGAGTTA
>JASFVU010000392.1:0-3842 GCA_050049665.1 Bacteroidales bacterium
AGCACAAAAAAGTCTCATTAATGAAAGATTTCGGACTGGAGAAACTATTTAAAGAAATAGAATCTCACAACATCGATAATTCTTCAAATAAGATCGATATTGATACAGAATATTATCGAAGGCATATTTTACAGAATCATATTAATACAATTGAAGGAATAAAGAAAGTACGTAATAAGTTAATAGCTCATACAGCCGAAGAATATTTTTTTAATACTTATCATTTTGAAGGGGTAACATGGAATAAAATTGAAATATTTCTTGAACAAATAAAACCTCTGATTAATGATTATTTTTCAGAATATAAAGGCGTTTACATATCTGAACCAGAATATGATCATGGCGCGAAAATTACTCAAAAATTAGTTCTTGAAGATGTTGGAATATACAAAAAAGGAGAACTCAGCTAAATAAGATTAAATAAAGTCTCTTTATCTATAACTTAAATTATAATAGTCTCACCAAACCCAGTAGATTCTTTGTGATCTTAAAAATCAGAAAAAAGAAATACAAGCATGAATAGCTATGTTTTTACTTTCAGTTTGTTAGGGGGCTCACCGCTTCTCCAATGCTCCTCTATATCTTCAAGTGATACTCCTTTTGTTTCTGGAATGTAACGAATTCCCCATACCACCCCAAGAATACCTATCAAAGCAAATAACCAAAAAACCTCAGCGTCGCCAAGCATTCTGGAAAGTTTAAAAAAAGACCAGACCACAAGAGCATTAAATCCCCAATTCGATAGGGAACCAATCGAAGATCCCACCCCTCTTACACTTAGCGGGTATACTTCTGATATAAGCAGCCATCCGAGAGGGCCAATACTCAAAGTGAAAAATCCCACATAAATCAGCATGGAGATAACTAGTAACCATTTGGAATCAATATTATATATTTCTTTGAAATAGAAACAAAAACCAATACTAATTAAGGATAGAATAATACCGGTTAAACCAATGAAATATAATTTTCTTCTTCCCAATCTGTCTATCAGAAACATGGAAACTATCGTGAATAACACATTCACTACTCCGATACTTACCGATGCCCAGATAGCTGCTTCGTTTCCTTCAAATCCGGCTTTCAGGAATATTTTTGGACTGTAATAGATTACGGTATTTATCCCTACAAATTGTTGAAAGAACATGATCCCGACAGCTATTATAAAAGCATTTTTTAGCCAGGGACGAAATAAAACATTCCAGGATTGCCTTTTGGGTTCTTTCTTTATGTCGTCTTTCATGGTTTGAAAAATATGGTCTACCTGCCCCGGTTCTTCTATTTTACTCAGAATATTTTTGCTTTCCTGTTCTCTTCCTTTTTTCATTAACCACCGGGGAGTCTCCGGTAAAAAGAATGCCCCGATAAACAGAATTAATGCAGGAATTACGCCAACATAAAACATAGTTCGCCAGCATTCAGTTTTATCATTATTTGCCAATGCACTGTCGCTCAGGTAAGAGGCAAGTATTCCTATTGTGATCATAAATTGGAACAATGAGACTAACGCCCCTCTCATCTTTGTCGGTGATACTTCGGCGATATACAAAGGGACTGCAAAAGATGCTACGCCAATTGCTATGCCAATATAGAGCCTTGAGAAAAGTAACTGTGTGGGATTTGGCGCAAAACCGGACCAAAGTGCGCCTGTTGCAAAGACAATAGCAGCAACAAATATTATTTTTTTTCTACCCAGAATATCAGCTATTCGCCCACCCATAAGAGCGCCTAAAACAGCTCCTAATAATCCAAACGCAGTAATATTTTCAATTTGACTATCATTCAAACTGAAGTGATCCTGAAGAAAAGGAATAGCCCCTGAAATAACACCGGTATCAAAACCAAAAAGCAAACCACCTGTTGAAGCAATGACAGCAATTATGATCACTAAAACTTTATTCTGTTTACCTGAATTCATTTTACTATGTATTATCATTGGTTAGTATTTCTTCTGTGATAAAGAGGTAAATGTGATTTTGCGCGGAACTACCTTTAGCAACCCCATCCCATTTATTTATTTCGGACCATTTATATCAGATACATTCATTATATGTAAAATCTGATTGTTGGATCAAATCAGGATTCTCAATAAAGGCATAGGCCAGCACATGACAAATTAACATGTGGGTATCTTCGACACGACCGTAATGATGATCCGGGATTGAAATTATCTGATCAGCCAGTGAAGTGAGAGGCGTTTCCTTTTGTCCAACTAAAGCAATTACATAAAGTCCATTGCTTTTTGACCATTCTACTGCCTTAAGGATATTAGGAGAAGTACCGCTCACACTCATTACTAAAATAATATCTCCAGAATTAGTACAATTCTCCAGTTGTTTACAAAACAAATGCTCATAAGAAAAGTCATTCCCAATAGCTGTCATCCATGCATCACTTTCATTCATCGACCTGCATTTGAATTTTTTTATCCCGGTACCTGCTACACTTTTACCAAGATCCGTTATAAAATGTGATGCATTTGCTGCACTACCTCCATTTCCAAATACAAATACCTGTCTTCCCTCAAGATTAGCCATTTTAAGGACTTCAATTAATTCCATTACTTTTTCAGCAGGAAAACTTTCTAAAATTGTCATTTGAGCATTGATATACTCTTGAATCCACTTCTTCAACATAGTATTGATTTTTATGATTTATATTTTTCCATAGCTAATAATAAAGCCCCGATTGCAACGACATCTTCTTTTAATTCGGAAAGACATATCGTTGGACCGGGACGTAAAATATCCATGATGTAATTCGGGATTTTTATTCTTATCTCCTGAACCAAGATTTCTCCCATCAATGACAGCCCTCCGCCAATTATTATAGTATCCGGATTTAATAAATGGATTACATGAGATAAGGCAAAAGCAATATCGTCTGTCAACTCTGAAAAAATCCCTTTTGCCACCTCACAATCTTCCTGAATAGCACTTATTAAATATTTGGCTTCAGGGCCATTCTGTCCCTTAATTATTTTTGCGATTTTGCTTTCAGGATACTGTTGTTTTGTTTCTCTTATTTTTTTATCCATAACCCACCCTGAGCATGCGTTTTCAAATGTTAATCCTGATTTGTTTAATCTGATATGGCCAATTTCTGACTCTCCTTTCCCATGACCATGAAAGATTTTTTTATTTAAAATGAACCCACCTCCAACACCGCTTCCTATTGTGACATAAAATACTCCTTCGTAATCCTTACCGGCGCCTTTACATGCCTCAGCCAGAGCAGCAAGATTCGCATCATTTTCAATATAAACAGGAGCATTGATGATCTTATTGATCCACCGAGAAAGTTCAAAATCATCCCACCCATTAACTTGGTACGAATTATAAATACTTCCACTCTTTATATCTATTGGCCCTCCAAAACCAATACCCACTGCAAGTATCTGATCATTTGTTGTAAGTATGTCAGTCCTAATAATCCTTTCAATCAAAGCTAAAATTTTTGACGCCTCTTTTGTGTAACCTACATCTTCCTTAATTTTATAGGTAAGATTCCCGTTTTCATCACACAGAAAAATCTGAAGTTTGGTTCCTCCTATCTCAATTCCTAAAAAACTTTTGTCCATAACAACTATTTTTTCCAAAAATAAGCATAATATTTAATATATCAAATCTTATAATAATTATATTTATTATTTCATATATATTTGATATATTTGTTTTTATAAAATTAATAATTATATTTGTATCATAATATATAATAATAAATTATGCCCGAATTAAGCAAAATCGAACAATCTTCACATCGGGAGATGAGAATCAATTCGATACAAAAAGTTGTCTTTGCATTAAGAAAAGGGATTAGTACAAAAAATGAAATAGTAAATG
>JASFVU010000179.1:0-6103 GCA_050049665.1 Bacteroidales bacterium
CAGATACTCGTCGGGTGTCATCACCGGGATCTCGGATTTTTTGAAATCTTTTTCGTTTCGTGTAATCAATATATCACAATCCATTTTTATTGCGCAATGGTATTGAAGTGCATCTTCAAAATCCGAAAACCCTGATGAGAGTCCTTTATCAATGATTTTATTTGTCAGATCGGAAGTTTCAGCTATTATTTTGAATTTGCGTAATTTATCCTTAACCGTTTCGTGATTTTCAAATCCTGACAGCAGATAAAATACCGTTGGATAGGTAAGCGCTGAGACGATTAGTTTTATTCTACCCTTATCTGCAAGGGTTGCGATTTTTGCAGCGGAATCATAAAAGGGCTCCCGTTCACCTAACAGGTCCAGTACTACATTGGTATCTAAAAACAACTTATCGGTCATTTGTATTTTTCTGCCAGATAATTACCGTATGCTTTTTTATGATCAAGATCAGCAGGTACTTTAGTGCCGGTTTGCATACTTTTAACAAAAGGCGATATCTCAATGTCATCTTTTGAATCGGGAGAATCTTTATCAAATAAAGATTTTAAGTAAGATTCAATCATTCTGGAAAGACTCTTCTTATGAGATGAAGCATATTTTTTTGCCTTATCAATAACGAACTTGTCCAGTTTTAAAGTCAGTTTTGAATCCATCATCACAACATTACATATACGTACAAATATATAATAATTATCCGTATAAATCAAGTTATTGTGCTGCGGAAAATTTGCGCTGAACTTGTCTGAGTCTCTTTTTAAGAATCCGGAAAAAACAATTTACAAATTCTCTGCTGATAACATGCTCCGCTATGCTGGTGAATTATTAAAGTCAGTTTATATTTGCAGTAAATCATTAATTATTGTTCAGGATATGCTTGCAAAACGAATCATCCCCTGTCTTGATGTACGGGACGGCCAAACGGTAAAAGGGATCAACTTTGTGAATATAAGGGAGGTAGGCGATGCTGTTGAGCTTGGTGCGGAATATGCCAGGCAAGGCGCAGATGAACTTGTTTTTCTTGACATCACTGCCTCTCACGAAGGGAGAAAGACTTTTGTCGAACTGGTAAAGAAGATAGCTCATAAGCTGAATATACCCTTTACGGTCGGTGGCGGGATAAGCGAACTAAAGGATATCGAAGCCCTGTTGAGTGCGGGTGCCGATAAAGTTTCGATCAATTCGGCAGCCATCAGGAATCCCGGGCTGATCGATCAGATGGCCCGGAATTTCGGAAGTCAGTTTGTCGTGGTCGCTATCGATGCCGAAGAAGTGAACGGGGCATGGACCGCTTATATTAACGGGGGGCGTATTCCAACAGATAAGGAGCTGTTTTCCTGGGCAAAAGAATGTGAACAACGAGGTGCAGGTGAGATCCTGTTTACTTCAATGAATCATGACGGAACAAAGAACGGATTTGCCTGCCATGCACTGGCACGGTTATCGGAGACACTTTCGATCCCTGTTATTGCTTCAGGCGGCGCGGGAACCATGGATCACTATGTTGAGGTCTTCACCAAAGGCAAGGCAGATGCCGGTCTTGCCGCCAGTATTTTTCACTTCAGGGAAATTACGGTTCCCCAACTGAAACAGTATCTGGCTGAACAGGGGATCCCTGTGAGGCAATGACAATGAAAAAAGATGAAACCGGCCCCGAGAAGGAAACGAGTAAAAATCAGTCATATAGTTATTCGAATATAAATATCACATCCCATGAAACCGAATAAAACAGAGTTTTTAATTCACCTCCAGAATGTAATTGACGATCGCCGTCAGGCCATGCCCAGGGATTCTTACACTACCCTGTTGTTTCAGAAAGGCATCGGCAAAATAGCCCAGAAAGTAGGCGAGGAGGCCGTTGAACTGATCCTTGAATCCAAGGATGGCGAAAGGGATCTGTTTTTAAATGAAGCCGCCGATCTGTTGTACCATTTTCTGGTATTACTCAGTGCAAAAGAACTGAGAATTGAAGATGTCATTGAGGTATTGGAGGGAAGGCATAAATAAATGATCGGAGAAAGAACCTTATAGCTTATTGACCAGCTTTATAAAAGCTTCATTGGGCAGAATGCCTTTTTCATCAGCAGAGTACTCCCGCTTTATACGCTCCACATAATACATGGTTATCTCGCCAACATTCTTGGCCTTGATTTTCCCCCGGGGAGTACAGTCGAAATAATCCTGTACATATTCGTAGGTTGTTTCCGAGATGTTAACCTTGTTAATTTCTCCCAGACTTTCGATCCTTGCAGCCGCATTTACCGTTTCACTCCAGATATCATAGGCAAATTTTTTCCTTCCGACCACTCCTGCGACAACCGGCCCTGTATGGATCCCGATCCTGAGGTCCCAGCAGGGAATGCCTTCTTTCCCTTTGCTTTTAAGCCTTTGCATATAATCGGTGATCTCCAGGCAGGCCAATACCGCATCTACCGGGTTCGACTTGTTTCTGAGCGGTAATCCGCCTGCACACATATAAGCGTCACCAATGGTCTTGATCTTTTCAAGGTAATGCTTCCCGGTTATTTCATCGAATTTGGCAAAATAATCGTCCAGAATAGCTACGAGGTCCTTTGGTTCAAGCTCTTTTGTATTTTTTGAGAAATCCTTGAAATCGGTAAATACCACCGTAACATGCCTGTAATAACGGGTCCCTGCTTTCCCCTTTACTTTTAACTGCCTTGCTACTTCAAACGGCAGGATATTGAGCAACAGTCTTTCCGATTTCTCCTGTTCTTCTTCAATGAGTCGTTTTTGTCCTTCAATTTCTTCCTTTTGATTTTCAAGCAGGGAATTGGCCTGTTCCAGTCTTTCGGTAATGGCAAGCATTCGCCTGTTTTGTTTATACAATTCTTCTTCCTTGATCATGATGGGAGTGATGTCCGACTCAACAGCGATCAGTTTAAACACATTTCCGTCGGCATCCAACTGGGGAGTGAAAAAGGTCTGGAACCATTTTTTTCCGTTTGGAAGGATCTGTTTTGTTTCAACACTTGAAGGTGTTTTTGTTTTGAAACACCTTCTTGCCTCTCTCATAAAATCCTTGAATGTTTTTATCTCATAGATGTTATTTCCATACTGCTTTTTAAATTCTTTAAACGATGTTTCATGGAGTCTCTCAAAACCTTCATTCACCCATTCCAGGTTTCCTTTTCCATCGATAATGATGAACGAGTTGGGGGCATTTTCAGTGATCGTTGCCTTTTCTTCAAGCAGCCTTCTTTCTTCCTCATACCTGTTGATCTTTGCCCTTATTCTCTGAAGTGTCCGGCCTATGCTCAGGGCTTTGTTTATTCTCGATTTCAGTTCATTGATATCAATGGGCTTGGTGATAAAATCAAAAGCACCGAATTCAAAGGCTTCGGCAAAATTTTCATCTGTTTTATAAGCTGTGATAAATATAACAGGGATTTCCCTGAGGTCTTTGTTTTCCTGTAACATTCTGAGACTGTCCAATCCGGAGAGATTGGGCATCCTGATATCCATTAGTATAAGGTCCGGTTGCAGCTTTCTGGCTTTCTCAAATCCCTGTACACCATCTTCTGCAAAGAAGACATCGTATTTGTTCTGTTCAGAACTCAATATTCCCTCTATCAACCTGCTGTTGTTCAGATTATCATCTACCACAAGCACCTTATAACCCATAGTAATTCCTTAGATCTGTATTTAAAAATAACAAAAAATAATCTCTCATGGAACTTTGTTTTCCACACTTACAAAAAAAGGATTGCTTGGGACCGGCAATCCTTTTCATTTAAGTCTTACTGTTTTTTCAGAAAAATTGTTTCATTGTAGCCTTAATAATTTCAATGGCCTCATACAATTCCTGTTCGTTAATGACCAGCGGAGGGGCAAAACGGATAATGTGTTCATGGGTAGGTTTGGCAATTAACCCGTTATCTTTCATGGCAACGCAAACGTCCCATGCTGTCTTTCCGTTTTTGGGCCGAATGACAATGGCATTTAACAATCCCTTTCCCCTGACAAGTTCGATCATGTCAAATTCATCGACAAGCTTTTGCATTTCTGCCCTGAACAATTTACCGAGTTTTTCGGAATTTTCCGCCAGGTTTTCTTCCTTAAGGACTTCGAGGGCTGCGATTCCTACCTTTGCCGCAACCGGATTTCCTCCATAGGTTGATCCGTGTTCTCCGGGCCTGATACAGAGCATGATCTCGTCATCAGCGAGTACGGCTGATACCGGATACATCCCACCTGACAAAGCTTTTCCCAGGATCAGAATGTCCGGGCGGACATGCTCATGATCACAGGCCAGCATTTTTCCGGTCCGTGCAAGTCCGGTCTGTACTTCATCGGCGATGAACAGGACATTTTTTTCTTTGCATAACTGATATGCATCACTCAGGAATCCGTCGTCCGGAACGTACACACCTGCTTCTCCCTGAATAGGTTCCACAAGGAACCCGGCTACATTCGGATCTTCCAGTTCCTTCTTTAGAGCATCAATATCATTGTATGGCACGATAACAAATCCGGGCGTATAAGGGCCGTAGCCTTTGTATGAATCCGGATCGGTCGACATGGAAATGATGGTGATGGTACGGCCGTGAAAATTTCCTTCACAAACAATTATTTTTGCCTTGTTCTCAGGGATCCCCTTCTTTTCATAAGCCCATTTCCTGCATAGTTTTAATGCAGTTTCATCTCCCTCAGCTCCCGTATTCATAGGAAGAACCTTATCGTATCCGAAGAAACCGGTAACGTACTCTTCATATTCCCCCAGGGAATCGTTGTAAAAAGCCCTTGATGTGAGAGCAAGAATGTTCGCCTGGTCCGTAAGAGCCTGAACGATCTTTGGGTGACAGTGCCCCTGGTTTACTGCTGAGTAAGCCGACAGGAAATCAAAGTATTTTTTGCCTTCAACATCCCAGACAAAGATGCCTTTTCCCTTTGACAGAACAACCGGCAGAGGGTGGTAATTATGCGCACCGAACTTGTCCTCTTTCTGAATATAATCCTGACTTGTCATCGCTGTTATTAATTAAGATTTTATTAAATGTATTTAAATACGCAAGTTTTGCATTTTTATGCAATTAATTCATGATAAAAAACAGTTTTTGGAAAAAATTCTGTTTCTTTTTTCTTCTTTGTAAAGAATTCATAAAATCTTAAAGATAAAGTAATATTTCGTTAAAAGGGAAAAGCAGTAAAACGTGTTTATTCGCTTGATCATTTATAAAGCAGAAAATATGAACAATTTCAGATTATTATGTTCCGTTGCGCTGGTACTCTCCTGTGCAGGAGAAAAGATCCGGATTGCTGATTACGACAGGGAACATCAGATGTTAAGTAATTCCTCTTTGTATACCGATGCAAAGTCGTACAGGAGTCTTGAAAAAGCCCTGAATGCCGACGAAAAGGTCATAAAACTGGTGCTCGTTAATGACAGTCTTACCGTTTTGCCTTCAGAAGTTGCAGGACTTCCTTACCTTCAATCGCTGGATCTCGCAAGGAATAAGTTATCCGGATTACCGTCCTTTCTCGGAGATATGCACTTTCTTCAGAATGTCTATCTGAATGACAATGAATTCAAAGAATTTCCCAAAGTACTGTATAAGTGTAAAAACCTTGAATCCGTACTGTTGAAGCGGAACCGGATCACTTCCATTCCCGATGATATACATAAGTTAAAAAACCTGAAACATCTGACATTCAGCGAAAATAAAATAAGCGATATACCGAAAGGTCTGTATTTGCTTGATCAACTTGAGACGCTGGGACTGAGGGAAAACAATATTGAGAGGATAGACCCGGCGATCTGCAGCTTAAAGAAGCTTACCAAGCTGAATTTAAAAGGGAATAAAATAAAACGGCTTCCCGATTGCATTGTCGACCTGCCGCTGAGAAGTCTGGTTTTGTCAAGAAATCCGATGTCGGTGGAATACGTTGATTCCCTTGCTTTGCTGATGCCTGATACGAAAATAGAATTTTAGCAAAAAAAAAGCGCCCCGGAAAGAGGCGCTTTTTTTATATGTGATATGTTTCTTTCTGTCAGCGGAATTTTTATTCTACAACCAATTGGCCCATGCTCCTGATTGTATTATCAGCATTTATTAGTCTGTAAGTATAAATTCCCGCGGCA
>JASFVU010000180.1:0-6080 GCA_050049665.1 Bacteroidales bacterium
TATATTATAACCTTCATTGGAATTTTCCTGAATGAATTTTTTCATTTTTACAGTATAAGCTTCTATTTCATCGGTCTCAATTGAAGCAAACTTTGACTGAATGACCCCTTTATCCAGATCATCCGAAACAAGTTGCGGCATCACGTCCTGCCCCTCAAGAAGAAACCATAGCTGTTCAATTTTAGCCTTGTCGTCAGGGACCCTCTCTCCTTCTCCCATGGCATTGTTCATTTGTTCGACAAGGTCAGCCACGGATTGGGCTGTGGTAATATTCGGATCCTCTTTCATGAACTTTTCGGTTTTAACCATCATTTTTAAAACCTCCGGTTCCTGTATGTCTCCTTCAAACAATACAAAAGTCGGTAAAGAGCCTCCGAATTTTTTCTGCAAGACATATTCCGATACCCTTGTAGGGTTATCTTCCTTAAAATAATCGGTTATGTTCACACTTGACTTTATCAGGAATATACCTCCAATGCTCAATAACAGGAGAATGCACCACACCCCTAAAATATATTTCGGACGATTGAAAAGAAGTCTGATCAATGGTTGAAGTATTACACGTGACAACAAGGACTTCTTTTCTGTTTTTTCGGTCCCGGCCTTTTTTCTATGCATGGAAAATGCGGAAATGAGAGCCGGGACAAAAAATATGGACAACAATAAAGCAATAAGTATCCCGATAGCCGTGCAGATGCCAAAATCCCTGATCATAGTAAGATAGGCGCCAAATACAAATGAAATAAAACCAATCGCAGTCGTCAGCGAGGCCATAATTACCGGGACAACGGTGTAGGCCATGGCTTTGATCAAAGCCTGTTTTCTGTCTTTAAGGATATTCAGGTTTATGCTGTTTAAAACATGAATTGTATAGGCACTTGCGATAGCGAGCAACACAACGGGAATTATGTTCGAGATAACGGTGAGTTCAAACCATGTAAATCCCATTAAACCAAGCGTCCATATTACGGTAATACCGGCGGTAAGCAAGGGCAGCAGCATTCCGCGCAGGGACCTGAAACTAAAGAATAACAGCAATGCAATAATGATAAAAACGAAAGGAATAAGCCAGATCATATCCGACAGGATCAAATGCGTGATATCGTTCAGCATAAAAGGTAATCCGCCGAAATAAAGCTTTTCGGATAAATTCATTGCCCCTACTTCGTTCTTGATCTCTTTTGCGGCGGCCTGCATATCCGCATCGGGAAATAATGTGAACACAATTATAGTAGCTGTCCCGTCTTCCGAAACTACAGTTCCCTTGTACATTTCTTTGGAAAAAACATAATTTTTAAGGCTATCCAGTTCCGATTGTTCATCAGGAAGATCATACTCATCCACCAGTCTCCCGATCTCAATTCCCCAGTCGGAGCTCTTTATATCGAGAATATTGGTCAGGCTTGTTACGGTAGAAACACCGGTAGTAATTCTCAGACTATCTGTAATTTGCCTTACGTGTTGCAGTACTTCCGTCTTAAAAACATTATCGGTTTCCAGAACGATCATTCCGATGTCATTTCCCCCGAACTGATCACCGATCTCCTTGTATAAATGAGCCGTCTGCTCGTCATCCGGCAAGGTACTCAGTATGTCGGAATTGATTGTTAAATACCTGATCTGATAACCAAAAAAAAGGGTCAGGCTTATTACAGTTATAATGATTAACCATCTGAATTTAATGATCCTTCTTACAAATCTTTCCATATCTAAAAAATTAATTGACCACTTTAGTTTTATGGTCAGTATAAAGGTAAATAAATAATTTCTGACTTATTTTGTTTTTAAGTCAATTTATAGATAAAAAAAGTTAAATTATTGTTTATAATGCCTGAAACTATTAATGATCATGGTTACCATTTCATCAATAGTACTTTCATATTCAGCATATTTATTTTGCAAAAACAAAGGAAGATCAATGCTGTTTATGATTATCATTACGATGTTCACAGTGGATTCCATGTTCTTAATATCAAAATCACCTATCCGGTTTCCTTTCTTGAAGATCTGATTAAGCTGTGTGTATTCGAATTTTGCAAAATCTTCCCTGACATCTTTAACAAAATGATATTTCTCAAAAAAATCGGCTTTCAGTGTTTCGTGATAATTAACCGCCGTACTCAGTAATTTCAAACGGGTCAGAAAATACTGTTTTATAATTGTTAAATAATCGTTACCACTATTCGTTATTTTG
Source organism: Bacteroidales bacterium (assembly GCA_050049665.1). Taxonomy (GTDB): domain Bacteria; phylum Bacteroidota; class Bacteroidia; order Bacteroidales; family UBA10428; genus UBA10428. Next base: position 2,195 of record JASFVU010000180.1, read on the forward strand.
CTTAGTTCGGTTTTCACATCATTCAATTCCTTTTTCAGAACCTCATTAAAAAGCTCTTCTTTGTTTTTAAAATAATAGTAAAGAACACCTTTGGCCTTATGAATATTTTTAGCGATCTCGTCCATCGTGGTTTTATGAAAACCGTATCTGGAAAAATACTTTGTTGCCGACTCGATAATTAAATTCTTTACATCTTTGTCTGACATAGTATTTGACTTTTTTTTGTTTGTAAGTCAAATTTAGCATTATTTTTAATTAGATCGACAGCTAACTTCAATGTGTTTATGTATTTCAGTATGAAACTCTTCTATAAATCTTTGATGAAAGAATATGAAAAGTAAGTATGGTCCTGTGAGGGGTTCTGAAATACCCATTATTATTCTATCCAGGGAATAAGCAGGACTATTTTTTGACAGATACCTGTGCACGAAGAGACTAATTATAAATAACAACAAACTGTATTCGTAAACTCCGGTTACGTAAAAAGAATACTACCCTTTTCCGCCAGGGTAACCATTATTGCCTTTACCGGATCTCCTCTCCGGATGCCGCTGGCTGATCATCTGCATGTCGGTAAAAAAAAAGGCACAGCTAAAAAGCTGTGCCCAATGCGCACTATAAATTTCTGTTAATCTGGTTGGACGTAACTTTTATCATCAAACGCAATGGTTTATTCTCCGGAAACGGAAAAAGTAACCCTTGGTTGATCATTTTTTTGTGAATTTTTTTAGTGCAGGTACTCAATTACACAATTCACAGTCGTTTGAATGGCGGTTGTCTGATTTTTCTTTAACGTGGTTCCCCCGACAACAGCGTTTCCGAAATGAACACTGATCCCTCTTACCTGCTGATTCCGTAAGGCTTCCAAAGCAGACCCCTCAACGGAAGTCAGTGTTGTCAGCAACTTTTCTTTTCCTTCCGATTTCAGTACAGGCTTCTGAAAGATCTCAAGAACCATTTCTTCACCGTCCATGAAGTTAATATAAATTCTATCGCCCTGCTTTACCGGAAAATTCTCTTTTACATTGAAGACAAATGCCAGTACCAGCGAAGTATCACCATATATGGTCGACCATACATCTACGGAACCCACTCCAAAGTCTTTGGAAAGATTAACCGGTTCGGTTATTACGAGTCGTGAACTATCCATTCCACTCACTTTGTTGATCAGGTAATGGCACTTCTGACTCCAGGCATTAGTAAAAAAGATCAAAAAAACAAATGCTGTTAAAGATCTCATGGAAATAAGAGTTAATACTTATGAAGTAATCGAAATTACAACTATTTACTTCATTCATAAAACAATATCCCGTGTTAATGGTTCAGATCGTAATCCTTTATTTTTTCAAGTATCCTTGTTTCAGCGCCACTATACATTTCGCTGATAAATTCATCGCTGAAATTATAGGTTCTTTCTTCAAGGCTTAATTCCTCCAATCTGTCAAACAACATTTCTTTTGCCAGTTGAATATCCTTGCCATAAATATGATAAGAATCCGCCTGCCAGTTCAACCGGCCCAGTCTCACTGTTTTGCCTGTTCGTTTGGCTATTTCCGCTGCTATGACTTCTTTGTTGAATTGTATAAATCCGAACATATTCATAAAACTGGCTCCCCAGGCATCATTGCTTCTGAAACGGATATTGCAGTTCAGCCAGAAAACACCTTCTTCGTCCTCCGGCATCCTGTACCAGAGCGACTGCAAACAGGGCGGATCATAACACATGGAATCCAGGTTTGGCATCCATGTTATCATTTGTGCCTGCCTGGTGAAGGGCTGACCGGAGAGTTTATCAATAACCGCTTCTATCTGATTGATCTTAAAGGGCCCCCGCTCAACCGATCCGTTTTCCGATTTCTCCATCCATATCCCGTATTTCTCAAGCCTTCCATGATAAGTATATTCCCAACGCGTATCATCGGGGTCATTTATATTTTTCACCCAGTGATCCTTGAATCCCTTGAGTTCAAGGACATATTCCTTAAGTTCCTCAATACCACCCGGAAAGGCCATGTGGATCATGGGTTCGCTTTCAGGCTCCTCTACGGTCAGGTTCAGTGTACAGTCAATACTCAGGGGATCACCCTCTTTATCGTATTGTGTTTTAAACCGCATACCTTCATTATACAACCCTACCAAAGCTTTTTCAAAAGCCGGTGCAAGCGACTTCTCGGATACAGTAATAACAGGAATATTCAGCATATCAATACAACATTCAATACAACAATGATTATTGACGTAAGGTATTAAATATGCCAAATACAACTACAAAAACTGACGAAAAGTTATGAGGATGTTTTCAACTGCTGCACGTAATGTATAACGTGCCATATTGAAGCTCCTCGCCGCCTTCGGCGAGGAACCGATTTCGCTCTGGCGAAGAGTTCGGCGAAGCCAATCTTCGATCCTTTTTTGTTTCCTTTTTTGTGTGGATGATAACTTAGCGAAGCGATCTCACAGCCTGCCCCGACTTTCGCGGGGACCGGAGGGAGTAAAAAAGGAAATCGAACTGTTTGGGAACAGTTCGAAAAAAAGGCTTGTGTGATGGAAAAAACTATTGGTTAATCCGTATATTTCATATACTCAGTTTACCGATTAATTCGATTCATCAATTTCACAATTGAACAAGCCCAGGAACCACCCACCCAGCAACCAAAAAAAAATTTACTTCAATATTGAATATTCATCATTGAACATTCAATATTGAAGATCACAGGCAGACTAGCACCACGTACCAAGTACCAAGGAACCAGCACCCAACTAACCACCTAATTGCCAAAAGATAACAACCCAACAAGCAAGCCAAACTCATCTCGCATTACTCTTTCCGGTGTGTCCGCAGGATCCAAAGTGCTGTTTTTATGCCTGATTCAGGCTTTTTATGATGAAAATCATAATGCAAACACTTCACTGATAATGCATTAATTATTAACTTTCAACATGAGGATTCTAATTTTCAATTGCGGAAGTTCTTCCATTAAATACCAGTTATTTGACATGCCTGGCAATCATGTTATGGCCAAAGGAATCGTGGAAAGAATAGGGATGGACAATGCATTTATCAAATTCCGGAAGATATCTTACGATGAACTGAGATTGGAAAAGGATATTGCCGATCACCAGGCCGGTATTGCTGTTATTCTGGACTTCATTGTAAATAAAAAGCATGGCTGTTTGAACGATATCCATGAGATCGATGCCGTGGGACACAGGATAGTCCATGGCGGAGAGGCTTTTAAATCAAGTGTTTTAATTACAAAAGAGGTTCTCAAAGAGATCGAAAACTGCATTGACCTCGCCCCTCTTCATAATCCGTCGAACCTGAAAGGAATATATGCCATGGAAAAGACCATTCCGGGTATAAGACAGGTAGCAGTTTTTGATACCCAGTTTCATCAGGCCATGCCACCATATGCATACCTGTATGCGATCCCCTATGAGTTCTATGAACAGGGAAAAATCAGAAGGTATGGCTTTCACGGGATGAGCCATTTTTATGTTTCAAGGAGAGCCTGCGAATTGTTGAATGTCCGTTACGAAAAGCAAAAAATAATCAGTTGTCACCTTGGCAACGGCTCTTCGATCACAGCCATAAAAAATGGCAGGTCTGTCGATACGTCCATGGGTTACACACCATTGGAGGGATTGATGATGGGCACACGCTCGGGCGATCTGGATGTTGGTGTAGCAATTCATGTCATGGAAAACGAGGGGTATGATCATAATGAGCTCAGTTCGTTGCTAAACAAGAAAAGCGGTTTACTGGGCATTTCAGGAGTCTCCCAGGATATGCGTGAAATAGAAACGGCGGCGGAGAATGGCAACGACAGGGCCCGGACCGCATTAAAAATGTATGCATACAGAATAAAGAAATACATTGGCTCCT